>JAYVEZ010000446.1:0-2121 GCA_043773645.1 Cytophagales bacterium | reverse complement strand
CGGTTTTGTGGTAAATTTTTTCGATGTGCTGGGCATTGGTGCCTTTGCACCGCAGACAGCTTTATTGAAGTTCACGAGGCAAACGGAAGACCGCCTGCTACCAGGGACACTGAATGTTGCCAACACACTCCCCGTTCTCGCACAAGCAATTATTTTTATTACGGTCATTGAAGTGGATCCGGTGACATTATTATCCATGTTGGTATCTGCCGCCGCCGGCGCTGTGCTGGGTGCTGGCATTGTGTCAAGATTGCCAGAAAAGAAGATCCAATGGACAATGGGTATCGCCCTACTCGTGACTGCGGGATTCATGTTTGCGGGAAAGATGGAATGGATACAAGGAGGTGGAAATGCCATCGGTCTGTATCAAGGCAAACTGGCGATTGCCATCGCAGTTAATTTTGTGCTGGGCGCATTGATGACTGCCGGGATCGGATTGTATGCCCCTTGTATGGCGTTGGTGTTTGCCCTTGGGATGTCACCGAAGGTTGCGTTTCCGATTATGATGGGTTCTTGTGCTTTTCTGATGCCACCTGCATCGTTTCGGTTCATCCGTGCGGGAGCTTATAACCGCAAGGCCGCGATTGCCATGGCAATTCCGGGTGTTGTGGCAGTCTTGATTGCTGCGTTTATTGTCAAATCGCTGCCGCTGGATTTGCTCCGGTGGCTTGTGATGGGGGTAATTCTCTATACATCCTTTGTGATGTTGCGTGCGGGACGGGGTTAAGTCAGGGTTTTTCGGCCAGTGTAACCTTCACGCCAAATTCTTTCATAAGTTCTGATCCATATTTCCTGATGGCTTCGATAAGAGGAATTGATTTCATGCCCCTCTTCGTGATGGTGTACTCCACTTTGGGAGGAACTACCGGATAAATCTTTCGTGTGACAAACCCCTCCTTTTCCAGACTCCGCAAGACACTTGAAAGCATTTTGTGGGTAATGTGAGGCAACTCCTTCTTTAGTTCACCATAGCGCAAAGTTCTTTCACGCAAGCGCCAAAGGATGGGCATTTTCCAGGTGCCGCCTATCCGGTCCATGGCAAACTCCACAGGATTGTAGTAAATCTTCTTGTCGTAGATGAAATCAGGCATGTGTGAAGGTGGTTTTTTTACTGATCTAGTTCACTTTCCTAAATGATAGTATCATACTTAATGGATAATATGTTGATTCAAGGAACATATTGATGGCAATTTTGGGTTATTCAATCCAAAATAAAAAACCTATGAAGAAAATTATTTTAACAATGATGTTGCTGATGGTTATTGGGACGATCCGGGCCCAGCACAATGCAGGCAACAACGGAAAAATTCTGATGGTGGCTTCCAATGCAGCAGTAAGCAAACAAACCGGGTGGCCGATTGGGGTGTGGTATGCTGAGTTGGCCCACCCATACTGGGAGTTTTCGGAAGCGGGATACACGGTGGACATTGCAAGTCCCGATGGCGGGGAAATTCAATTTGATTCCTTCAGCGACCCTGAAGACCAAAGCAAATATGCGGCTTTTGATTACGTCTCACTGGGGTTCAAGAGGGACCCCTCAAAAAAGGAACTCATAAAAAATACGTTGAAGCTCTCTTTGGTAAACCCCCATGACTACAAAGCAGTTTTTCTCTGTGGGGGTCAGGGGCCGATGTACACTTTTATTGACAATGCGGAGCTGCACAAATTTTTTGTTGACTTCTACCTTACGGGGAAACCGGCAGCGGCAATCTGCCATGGCACTTGCATTTTACTTAAGACCAAGTTACCGGATGGTAAGTTTCTGGTTGAAAACAAGAAATGGACAGGCTTTGCCGCAAGTGAAGAGCAATACGCAGATAACTATGTTGGGATGAAGATCCAGCCTTATCGGATTGAGGATGAAGCCCGAAAAATGCCCAACAGCAGATTTTTGGTGGGCGCTCCATTTTCAGCCTTTGCTGTTCAAGATGGGAATCTGATCACAGGCCAGCAACAAAATTCGGGAGCTGCTGCTGCCAAATTGGTCATTGCGGAACTAGAAAGACAAAGGAAGAATTATCCCACCTATGTGTTGGTGCACGGTGCGTGGGCAGATGAGAGTGCCTGGGGATTTGTGAGGAATCAATTGGCGCAAAACGCCAATGTTGTCGTGGTGAATTT
>JAYVEZ010000445.1:0-2595 GCA_043773645.1 Cytophagales bacterium | reverse complement strand
CCGGGAACCAGCAGTGCGGGATCAGCCTCTTGAATTCCCGGGAGGTGAATAATAAATTCATAGTTTGTGTTTTTCTCAATGACACTGCGGAGGGCCTTGATGTCCGGATTTGGTGCACGCGCAACCAGCAGAATTTTTTTCTTCCCCTCCACCACCTCCACGAAGGCACTGGCGCGGTTGTTCTTCAGGTTGGTCTCACGTGGCACACCTTCTACCCTCACTTCCACACGTTGCATACCTTGCGTACTGGCATCCAATTGAAAATCAAAATCCAGTATTGTTTTGGTGCCTGACCTTTTCCGCTGTTGCTGTTCGACCTTTCCTTGTTTGAGTACGGACACCACAATTTCCTGATCAACAAGTCCATTGATACTTACTTCCGCACGCAGGGGAAATTTGTTTCCCTGGTAGACAATGCGGTTGTAGGCAAGATTCTTCAGGATAACATCGGCCCGCTCAGTGGTGTCGCCCACACCCACCGTATAGACAGGAATTCGCAAGGGTAAGTATAAGGGCGAAAGGCCATTATTATAAATGCCATCTGAAACGAGAACAATGCCGGCCAGGTTTTTTCCCTCATAGCGATTGACTATTTCGCGTAAACCGGATGAAAGATCCGAGCTGGAAGAGGTGAAATGAATGCTATCTGATATCCCCGAAAGGTTACTCCACTCAACGTTGCGTTGCTGGCTTTTTATTTCAGTTCGTATTTGCTTCAGCTCATTCATGAGCCGGGCCGTGTCGGTAGTCTCCCTTACGGACTTCGAATTATCTACCAGAAAAACGAGGGAAGGTTGTTCAATCATATTCTCTGTTTGCTTCAGGATTGGCCCGAGCAGCAGAAGCAAGAGTGCCGTAACAAGTGCTGCGCGCAGAGCAAATAGAAATCGGTTCAATGATTTGCCCCAACTATAGCGGGAGGAGTACAGAACATAGGCATAACCCAACCCCAGCATGAGACAGAGGAGAAAATAAGCGGGAGAGTAATCGAAAATGAGGCGTTGCATGATGTGAAAACTGGAGGTTAGCCTTAGCTTTTAGGTTTTAGCCGTTGGCTTTTAGCTTTTCAATACCCATACTTCTCTTTCCATAATTTTTTCAAATAATTCCTGAGTTCCTCTTCGCGGGGGTTGTTGCCAGGATCATAGAATTTTTGTCCGGCGAGTGCATCCGGCAAGAATTCCATATTCACAAAGTTATCCTTAAAACTGTGCGCATACTGGTAATCTTTTCCGTAACCCATATCTTTCATCATCCGGGTTGGGGCATTTCTCACCGACAACGGTACCGGCAAGTCCCCGGTTTCATGCACCTTGCTCATGGCACTGCCGATGGCCACGGTACTCGCGTTGCTTTTTGGCGAGCAGGCCAGGTAGGTGACACATTGACTCAGCACGAGACTCGCCTCCGGATAGCCAATCAGGTTCACAGCCTGGAAGGCGCTGGTGGCCAATACCAAAGCAGTGGGGTTGGCGTTTCCAATGTCTTCCGAAGCGAGGATCACAAGCCGGCGTGCAATGAACTTCACATCCTCACCACCCTCCACCATGCGTGCGAGATAGTACACCGCTGCATTGGGATCGCTTCCGCGAATGGACTTGATGAACGCAGAGATAATGTCATAATGTTGTTCACCGCTTTTATCATAGATGGCAATGTGCTTTTGGGCCACTTGCATGACCAATTCATCGTTAATTTCAATGTCACCTGCGATGGATTCACTGATCAGCTCCAGCAGATTCAATACTTTCCTTGCATCGCCTCCGGAAATCGTAAGCAATGCATTATGCTCTTTGATACTGATGTTTCTCTTTTTGAGTTCTTCATCCTTCGCCAGGGCCTGGCGCATCAGCGAAAGCAGATCCCCCTCTCCCAATGGCTTGAGTACATACACCTGGCAGCGGGAGAGCAAAGCAGAGTTTACTTCAAATGAAGGGTTCTCTGTGGTGGCACCGATCAGCGTGATGGTTCCTTTTTCTACAGCACCCAGCAATGCATCTTGTTGTGATTTGTTAAAGCGATGAATTTCATCAATGAACAGGATGGGGCGGTTGGTGTGCTTTGCTTTTTCAATGACGTCACGCACATCTTTGACGCCCGCATTGACCGCACTCAGTGTATGAAAGGGTCTTTTTACCTCATTGGCAATAATGTTGGCGATGGTGGTTTTCCCCACGCCAGGTGGGCCCCACAAAATCATGGATGGAACATTTCCTGTAGCGATGGCTTTTCGGATAATCCCATGCTCACCCACCAGATGTTCCTGTCCTGCGAGGTCCTCCAGCGTGGAAGGTCTCATGCGCTCAGCGAGGGGCAGGCCGGAAGTGTTGAGCAGGCCCATCAGATTATTAATAAAATTACCAGCGCATTCAATCCGAAACCAATCGCCGCCAAAAATGAAAACACAAAGGCAAAGAGAAAGAACTTCAGAATTGTCTTGCCCCAGCTTTGCTGATACATGCGTTTCATTGCAAACAATAAATAAAAGAATATCCAGAATCCAATGACGGTAGGAACCCAACTCATTTGAGGAATGCGGTTCAGAAGCATCTGCAACGACCCTGCGAGGTAGAAGAAGTTGTAGTAGTAGATGGA
>JAYVEZ010000444.1:0-5357 GCA_043773645.1 Cytophagales bacterium | reverse complement strand
ATGAAAGTCACCATGGTGTGCCTGAATGTTGGTCCATGTCTTACCCCCATCGATGGACTTAAGCCCCGGCGAGTTGAGAACATACACGATCTCTTCATTTTGTGGGTCGGCAAACACTTCAATGTAGTACCAGGCCCTTTGCACCAGGCGGTGGTCTTTGCTGACCCGGTCCCAACTCTTGCCGGCATTCATTGAAACAAACAATCCGCCCTGCGCTTTTTGGGTGTCGCTTTCTACCAGCGCATACACCTTGTCAGGATTGGAACGGCAAACCGACACACTCATTTTTCCCAATTCATTGGGAAGTCCTTTTTGAATTTTGGTCCATGTCTCTCCTCCATCCGAAGATTTATAGAGTCCGCTTCCTTTGCCCCCGCTTCGAACTTCCCATGGCAAACGACGGTGGTCCCACATGGCTGCGTACAGGATGCGTGGGTTGGTCATGTCCATATTAAGGTCAGCACAACCCGTGTTTTCATCAACGAACAATACCTTCTTCCAGGATATGCCGCCGTCAACCGATTTATAGACTCCGCGGTCAGGAGTAGCACCATGCAAAGCGCCTTGTGCGGCCACATAAACGATATCTGAATTCTGCGGATGAATGCGGATGTTGGAGATATGACGCGTCAGGTCAAGCCCCATTTTAGTCCAGCTTTTACCCGCATCCGTGGATTTATAAACACCATCGCCGTAAGAAGTTGTCACTCCGCGCGGAGCGTGTTCACCCATTCCCACATAAACTACATTGGGATCATTTTCTGCCACGGCGACAGCGCCTACCGAGCCGGTTTTAAAAAATCCATCTGAAACATTGTACCATGAAACACCAGCATCATTTGTTTTCCAGACGCCACCACCGGTTGTGCCCATGTAGTACGTGTGGGGGTTACCCACCACACCGGTTGAGGTGACAGAACGGCCTCCACGGAATGGCCCAATGTTTCGCCACCGAACCCCTTGAAAGAATGTGTTCAAATTCACTTCGACAGCTGCGGCTTTCGGAGCGGTGCTTGTTTGACTTTTCTTCTGACCTTCTGTAGCAAGAACCAGGCTGAAGCTAAAAAGAAAGAGACACGTAGTTCTCATGGAATTTAATTATTTATTCTTACAATATAAATGTTCAGTTCCAGATTCCATCAAGAATTAGGATCAAAGGCTTTTGATGATCCCATGCCAATCTGCTACTTGATTTCCTCTACTCCATTGGCATGCTTGGCAAACCTCCCACGTTCCCTCGGGTGCACGTGGTCGTGGGTTGGCCATGGCCATCCGCCAAATTCCGTGCGCTGGTAGTCGCGCATGACGTCCTGAATTTCAGATTGTGTATTCATGACGAATGGACCATAATGAGAAACGGGCTCATTGATCGGTCGTCCCTGCAAAAGCAACAAAAGTCCTTCTTCAGATCCGTTCGTTATGATCACTGGTGTATCACTTTTCAATCGGAGGGAATGATCCGGCATGATTTTTTTTCCTTCTATTTCTATAAAGGATCCCTTGTAAAAATAAAGTGTTCGATTGATCGCGCCTTTTGAAGCCGGGATTGTCCATCGGGCTCCAGCCTCGATCTTCAGTGTCCAGATCACAACTTCATTTTCCGGATCAGCTGCCCATGAATCCGGTGCAGGGGCTGGAGCGCGCTTGTCTCCCAAGATACCCGCAATGACTTTTACCTCCACCAATCTTCCATGATCATCCTGATCATTGTACGTAGGTATCTTATCAGACCAAAGCATGGCAAAATGAGGTGGTGCAAATTTTTTGGTCTTGGGCAAGTTGAGCCAGATCTGAAACAGTTCAAGTGGATTTTCTTTGTCCTGATGCAGCAATGGAAACATTTCACAATGCTGAACGCCTTTTCCTGCTGTCATCCATTGAACATCGCCGTCGCCAAATCGTCCCGCAGCGCCCAGAGAATCCGAATGGTCCACCAACCCCTGTGTGACAACCGTTACTGTTTCAAAACCGCAATGAGGGTGTGCCGGAAATCCGGGAACAGCGTCTCCATGATACATTCTCCATTTTTCCTTTGGGTCAAAATCATTGCCCAGATTTCGGCCTGCCAATGAAGCAGCCGGACCCATAAGCTCGTTTCCCGCCGGATACGCATCAAGGTGGTGGACACAAAAAAGGAATGGATCATGGGTTTCCCAAGGAAAACCTAAACGGGTGACGCGTAAGATGGAACTCATATTAGAAGTTATGGATATTCAACAAAGCCGCATGCCGATCGGTTCAGAAGAATTTTTCTTTGGACGACTAAAGTCAAAGAAATAAATCTAATGCAATGGGCTTTAAAGTATATCGAGGTTCGTGAAGAGCACAATATTTATTTTGGAAACTGTTCAAACTTGAATTGGCTGATCACCGATTTCATGGTTTCAAAATCAACACCTTCTCCGGTAACGTTCAGGAAGAAACGGTCGCAAATTCCAAGGTAAACCTGGGATGTGTTGCTACCCTTTCGGTAGGATTCCCATCCCGAACAGTTTGTCATAGACAGGGGCCTTAGCGTTTCGGAATCAGAAATCACAGGCGTATAGTTTTGCCAGACTTTGGTGGCCTGTGAGTACATGATGGGTGCGTCTTTATAGTCAAACAACAGTACCCGGATTTTTTGCTTGCCGTTCACAAAATTGTGTTCACACAAAGAATACTGAATAGTGCCGATTTGAATCAGCTTTGACCTGACATCGCCGTCGTCCTCAAAGCCCTTGACTTCAACCGGAATGAGCTTCTGCACTTGTTCGGGAGGAAGAACTTTTTCCTGTGCCATAGACACGGACGCCCAAAAGATAAAAATTGCAGAGGTTCTGAAAGGAATTCTCATTGTCACCATTTCAAAGGTCAATTTAACTTCAAATGGGAATCCATCACACTATTTTGAAAGATTCCCAGCGGTCTGGAATTTAGGGGAATCATTTATATTAACGTCATGATTACGTTTTCGACCAAGATCCTGAAATTCGATAAGAAAGGGGAAAAAACCGGCTGGTCATACATCGTCATTGACCGGAAGAAGGCTGAACAATTGAAACCGGGGAACCGTGTATCGTTTCGGGTGAGGGGGCTTCTTGATCAACATCCAATACACAAGACGGCCCTGTTGCCCATGGGAGAAGGAGACTTCATTCTTCCACTGAATGGCAGCATGCGAAAGGCCATTGGAAAAAAGGCGGGCGATGGTCTCAACGTAAGACTTGAACTGGATGTACGTCAATTGACACCCTCATCCGACTTCATAAAATGTCTTAAAGACGATGCGCGGGCAATTGAATTTTTTAAGACGCTCCCCAAATCCCATCAGCAGTATTTCAGCAAGTGGATTGAAAGTGCTAAAACAATCCAGACCAAAACGAAGAGGATTACGATGGCAGTCATCGCGCTGGGGTCGGGACAAGGTTATCCAGAGATGATCCGGGCGAACAAGACAATTCATTAATAATATTAAGCTTAACCAGATGCCCTCTGTGATTTCTCTGTGTGCATTTCTTAGTGGCCTCCGTGTTTATGCATTTTTTATTCCGCCTATGAAGAGGATTGCCATGAATTGACCGATGCCTTCATAAGGAGAAATCGGTCTTTCTTAACACGGAGAATCACAAAGTGAATCCAGCACGCAGGTCACAAAGAATTTGCATTGAGTCCAGCGGGAGATTCTGAAATAATATATCTTTAAGGTTCAACCCCAATTATGAAATCAAAAATCTATTTATCGGGTGCCTTTCTCCTGATTGCAGGCGTACTTACCGGGTTTACATGGTCACCCAGTGTTCAGGTGAAACACATCGTCGTATTCAAATACAAGTCCACCGCCACTTCCGAACAGATTACCGAAGTGACCAGAGCCTTCAAAGCTTTGAAAGGAAAAATTCCCGGAATCGCCTCTTTTGAATATGGAATTAACAACAGCCCGGAGAATTTAAACAAGGGATTCACCCACGTCTATCTTTTAACATTTGAAAATGCCTCCCTGCGCGACGCCTACTTGCCTCATCCCGAACACAAGAAGTTTGGTGAGTTGCTCGGCCGACTGGGGGTGCTGGAGGAACCTTTTGTAGTTGACTTTCAGGTTTCTGAATAGCTCGCGGCTATTTTCCTTAACGCTTCCAAAACAATTTGCCAACGCGATCGATGTGATTGAGCATGGCTTCGTCAGCAATGGTTGAATAAGTTTGAAAATCAATTTTATAGAGTAACCCCAAGTCTTCCGTCTTACTCATGAGTGTCAAAATGGTATTCAATGAGACAGCTGGGCCTTTGATGGTCAGGTCGATATCGGATCCCGGATGGTAGTTTCCTTTCGCACGCGAACCAAAAATAATCGCTTCCTCTACTTCCGGCGTAGATTCAAGTACCTTCCCTAGGGAATGCATCACATTTTCTGGCAATCCAAATGGCTGAGTTTCAACAAGCATTCTCTCTTATTTTTCCAATTCTTTATCCAACCTGACCTTTAGTTGAAAGAGTAAATCATAATACTGCATATTGATCTGTTCAACAATTCTATTTGCTGTTTCCTCCTCATAGGTATGCGATGTCAGGTCGCGGGCCTCTTTCATTTTACGCCATGACTCCTCCCCCGTGATATAGCCATCCAACAACGCTTGCTTCAAGACTGGCAACGGCCCCTTGATATCCTGATATCCTTGATGTATCAGGAGATCCTGAAGGGTTTTCCATGCCAATTCAAAAGAATATTCAAATCGCTGTACAAGACCTTCTTTTTCCAGCGTCGACATTTTTCTTTTTTTATATTCAGAAAGTGCATCCCGAAGCTTTTCAAGCCCTTTTTTATAGTTGCTGAAGCGCTGAACCCACCGAATATTCTTTTCATCCATTGCAAAACTTTTACCAATCCAAGTTAGCAATTTTTATTTGGAGGTTAACCCAGGAAAGTCAGCCTAAGCTTTTCATACGGCATCTCAACCTCGAGGTATACCGGGGCATCGTTGATGCTGTGGTAGTTTAGCTCAACAATACTTTTGGTACTGCTTTGGGGATTGGGATACACCCTGCCGATGTTGGCTGTGTTGACCATCACGGTGCGGGATTCTTCGTCTTCGGAGACGGGGAGCTCGATGAAGTTTTGCATGGTTGTTGAATAAGTGGGAAAGGTACGGAATGCGAAGGGTGCAGAATCATGAATATCGAATTCTGAATGATGAATATTGAAGTGGGTTGTCCAGGAATTGAGGATCAAGCCTTGGCAACGACGACAAAATGCGATCAGGTTGATGCTCTTAGCCCTGAAGGGGAGTCATCATTTAACCCCGAGCGCAGCCCGGGGTTATCAAAGTGCTGAACTGGGCAAGGGCCACAGGAAAGCTTCCTCGATCCTGTCACGATCTGGC
>JAYVEZ010000443.1:0-7038 GCA_043773645.1 Cytophagales bacterium | reverse complement strand
GAGAAGAAAGCCGAATCAATTTTAGAATAATCTAAATCGGGGTAGGGAAGGGAGCTTACCGCATCGACCACCACCAGGCTATTTGGATTGGTCTCTTTGATTGAATGAATGAACGAAGTCGCCAATGACACGCCGGTGCTGGTTTCATTGTGTGTAATGGCAATGAGTTCGCTGGCTGCCGGTACAACAAGCTGAGAAAAGCCTTGTCCGAAATTCACTTCCCGTTTTTCAGGCTTTTTATTTAGCTGTTGGGCTATCTCAAAGAAGCGTTTTGAGAACGCCCCGTTCACCAGGTGAAAAGACTTTTCGGTGACCAGGTTTTGAATGCACCGCTCCCAGATTTCTGTCGCTGAACCGGTAAACACCACATGATAGGAGTTGGGTACATTCAGCAGTTGACGCAATCCTTCGGTCGTTTCCGCAAAAATGGTCTCAAATTGTTTGCTTCTGTGCGAAAGGGAGGGGATGCCATCACGGAATGCTTTTTTCACATGATCTTGAACCGTGAAGTATAGCTGTGAAGGGCCTGGAGTGAAGTTGGTCATGCAATATTGGAAAGAGCGCGAAGTAATAAAAAATTAGAAGTAAATCAAGACCCCGGGCCTATGAAGATTTGTGTACGTTTGAATCGAAATCCACTCGGATGTGGGACACGTTTGCTGAACCTAACATATAAAAACAATACCGAGCGATAGCCGTCAGACAAAATCAGGCCTCATCCCGACTCGTGAGAGAAGGGTCCTCGCCCAAAAAGCAGGTTAACGGAAGAAGATTGCGGTTGAAGGCAGCTCAAAACTTGTCGTAATTGGGGTTCAGAAACTCCTCCTCGTCCGGTGGATTTTATTCTAAATCTTTAGCCACAGATTACACAGATTTGCACAGATTAATCTGGGTAATCTGTGGCTAATTTTTTTTGGAATGAGAGAGTTGAACTACCCATGAAATATCGCCTTGCACTTTCTTTCACTGTGGTTGCAACATGCTAGTTCGCTCAAGAGACTTTTTATCGGCATTCAATCTCCGGTGAAATTGGCGGGCTAGGCATTGGGGTCTCTGTCCAATATGATTATTTGTTTAGACATTCGCGGAAGGGATTTTATGATGTGAGAATTGGCATCGGTGCCTTTCATTATGAATTTCAAACAGATATCTATATGCCTCACGCGCTTACTTACAATTTTGGGTCGAGCCGTCATCATCTTGAAGTAGGTATTGGCAGCACCCTTGGAAATGAATACGATAAGTATCAGAATGGCACCTCTAGACAGCTGATGAAATACTTTATTGGACCAGTGATTGGATACAGGAGTATTTCACTCAAAGGATTTCAATTCAGGATCTATGCCAATGTCCTATTCTACCATGAAGGTATCTTCCCCTTGGCGGGAATTGGTTTTGGAAAAGCTTTTCAAAGAAACCATTAGCCCTTGATTTTATGGATTATTAATCTTGCAAATCTGTGCAATCTGTGGCTAATTTTTTTTCAATAAAGAATCCGAAACTTGATGGTATTCTCGATCGCCCTTAGTTCTTTGATCACATCTTTGTTGTAGTGCTTATTGATGTCCGTGATCACATAACCAATATGCTCGTTGGTTTTTAAATACTGACCGGCGATATTGATTTCGTTATCAGCCAACACCTTGTTGATCTTGGCGAGAATGCCCGGAACGTTGTTGTGGATGTGAATGAGTCGGTGCGCATCCTCCAGGGTGGGCAAGGTGAGGTTGGGAAAATTTACACTGTTGCTGGTGCTGCCGGTATTGATGTAATCCATCATCTTGGCCGGAACGAAATTCCCGATATTTTCCTGTGCCTCCGCGGTACTTCCTCCAATGTGGGGCGACAGAATGGTATTTGGTAGACCACGCAGTTCAGAAACAAATTCTTCGTTGTTGCTGATCGGTTCATAAGGATACACATCCACCGCACAGCCACCTACCTTTCCGGCAAGAATGCTTTCACGCAATGCTTTTACATCCACCACGTGACCCCTGCTCAGGTTGAGAAAGATGACTCCTTTTTTCATCAGCCCAAACTGAACGGCGCCAATCAGGTTTGTGTTGCTTTCGCGCCCGTCGACATGGAGCGTTAGGACATCCGCGATCCCCAGCAACTCATTCAGGCTTTTGCATTTTGTGGCATTTCCAAGGGCTAATTTTTCTTCGCGGTCATGGTAGAATACCTGCATGCCCAGGTTTTCGGCCAATACAGACAGCTGAGCTCCGATATTGCCGTAGCCAATGATTCCCAATTTTTTGCCCCGAATTTCAAAACTTCCTTTCGCCGACTTGTCCCACTGTCCCTTGTGCATTTTCACAGACTTGTCCGGGATGTTGCGCATGAGCATAATGATCTCTGCGATGGCCAATTCAACAACAGAACGTGTATTGCTGAAGGGAGCATTGAAGACTGCAATTCCCTTTTTCGTTGCTTCTTTGAGGTCAATCTGGTTGGTGCCGATACAAAAGGCCCCGATGGTCATGAGCCGATTGGCATGTTCAAGTACCTTTGCCGTTACCTGTGTCTTGGATCGAATGCCCAACACAGAAACATTCTTGATTTTCTCACACAGTTCATCTTCGTTCAGTCCGGCAGGATAAGTTTCAACACCAAAGCCTTCTGCCTTCATCATTTCGATCGCGACGGGATGCACATTCTCCAGCAACAAGACATGGATCCTGTTCTTGGGGTAGGAGACGGCCGTATTGATTTTGTTCAGGTACAGAAACTCGTCCAGGCTCGGTGTGACATGATCGGCATGGTTCATCACATTTTCCCTCTCCACATTTTCGGTAAAAGCGTAGAACTTGTTGGCAAGCCCGGAATGCTTGATCTCATAATCCGTATAACCATCGCCGATCACATACACATCTCCCGGCAGATTGAGGCGTCGAAGCTGCTCTGATTTGCCGTGATTCATGGACAATGGATTTTCCTTGTCAAAGCCTGTTACCTTCCCTGCTTCGTCGAAGGTGAATTGATTTGCCAGGATATTCTCGGGCTTGATCCCAAATTCTGTCACCACGGGCTCAATGAATTCGCGGAAGCCATTCGAAATGATATAGATGTTATCTGAATAGGTAGTGAAAAATTCTTTATTGCGTTTAAAAGATTCTGACACCATGGACTTCAACAGGGTGACCAGTGCAGGCAGGTGCTTCTTTTCTGCATGGAGAAGGGCGAGCCTTTTCTCAAGAGATTCCCGAAAAGAGATGGTCCCACTCATACCCTGATGTGTGATTTCCTCCACCTGCTTCTTGATGGCTTCCTTGTCGGGATGCCCTTGCAACGAGATGTCTGCGAGGACATCAAAGGCTTCTACCTTGGTAAAGGTGCTGTCGAAATCGATTACGAAGTACTTATTGATCTTCATTTGCAATGGGTGAGCTGCAAATGTAGAAAAAGTATATGCGCGGAAGGTTTTTGGCCACAGATTGCACAGATTTCCACAGATTAATCTAGGAAATCTGTGATTTTTATGTCAAGTTTTTGGGCCTGCTTACAATGATTACTCTTTCCCAAAAGGAAGACGTTTCAATGCAACATAACCATTGCTGATTACAATCAAAGCATCTTGAAGTGCGCGGATGTCTTCCAATGGATTTGCCGGGAGCACAACAATGTCCGCTTCAAATCCTGGAAGAAGCTTACCCGTCTTGGCAGAAATCCCAAGCAATTCGGCGCTCACCACGGTGGCGGCTTGAATGGCTTCGAAATTGCTCATTCCCATCCGTACAAAATGTTCGCATTCCAGGGAAATGCGACTGGTGCTGTTCGGGGTGTAGTTGTTGTCTGCACCGGTAGCGATCTTTACGCCAAGGGAATGAGCCTTTCTAAATACTTTCTCCGCTTGCGGCATCATAAACCTTCCCCTCAACTCCAGCACCGCCCCGGAATAATCCCCACCTGGTTTGGTGAGGTCTTCCAGTGTGATATAGGTAGGCACCAGGAATGCCCCCTTGTCTTTCATGAGTTGCAGGGTTGCGTCACTGAGGAAGGTGCCATGCTCAATGCTCCGGGCTCCGGCCATGACCGCGGCACGGGCGCCTTCGTCTCCATGGGCATGCACCATGACGGGTACGCCTCGTTTAGTAGCCGCCTGTACAATCACGGTGAGCTGGTGTTGTGTATAGGACTGCTGACGGGGATCAGTCTCCGGTAAACCAGCCCGCTCGGTGCCACGTGATTTAATTACATCTGCTCCGCGGTCGATGTTGACGTTGACAAGCTCTTGCAGTTCTTCGTCTGTATTAACACCATTAATAAGATTACCTAGACGTGGGTCGGCCAATACCGTTTCGCCCAGGTTGGGAGTAACAAAAACTCCAGCCGGCACCACATCAGGACCTGCTATACGCCCCGCCTTCGCCAGATCCCTCAGCGAAACATCCTGGTAGGCTGACACACCGGCAGTGCGGAAGGTTGTTATACCAGAAAGCAGGGCCCGTTTTGCCGATTCCAGATTGTCGATGTGGGTGTGGACATCGATCATCCCTGGAATCGCGTAGTTACCCTGACAATCTATTATTTCATATTCCTTGGCAACCGCATCGCCTGTCTTGCCGATGCGCTCTATTTTGCCTGCTTTGATGAATACAATTGAGTTGGGAATAACTTTATTATCCACGCCATTGTAAAGATTGACGTTGGTGAGGGCGTAGTTTTTTTGAGGCAATTGGGCGTGCAGACTTGTGCAGGATAGCAAGAGGATGGCCAGGATTATTTTATTCATAGGGAGGGCAACAGTTTATTGAGCGGATGTTACTTTCAGGTATCATTCAAGTTTATGAGATTTCGACATTTTTTTTAACACTGAGTCCACGGAGGAATACACACGGAGGTCACAGAGAAATACCAGCTCTGTTGACCTCCGTGAGCATTCACCTGTTACTTCAACATCAATATCTTACTGGCCGCATCGACTTGTGTTGAATAATCATGAATGGCTTTTGCTACAATTTCAATCTGCTCCTGCGCTTCTTTCCAGTTGCGCTGCTCAATTGCCTCCCTTACACCGGGCAGCGTCTTGACACCGTAACCCGTGTAGTATCCAGGGGCGTAAATGGTGTGTTTGAACCAGGGCCTTCGGGGTAATCCACTGGGTGAAAGAAGCTTTTGTTCAGCCCGGAATAGCAACTGATTCAACGCCGAAAGATTGGTGTTGGGCTTGGGATTGGCTGCATACAAATCAGAAAAGTTGGAAGCACTTTTGTCCAGGGCGGCTATTGCATTCTGTAGACTCGCGAAACTGATAAAGGGCACAGGCTCCTTTGCAACAGGAGGTACGTTCTTTTCGGTGGGATCGGCAGCCAGTATAAATCTTTTCTCTTTGATCATTTGATTTTCGACCTCCGTGGTTTCTCTCAGGTTATCTATCAATGTCGTAACCTCGGTAAGGTAGCCGCTGATGGTTTTTTGAAATGCCTTGAAGTCGAAGGGAAGCACATCGGCATTGACAAGACGCAAGGTCGTTCTCCCGGCGGTCTTGGCCAGCGCTATTCCATATTCAAGCTTGGGATCACCGAAACGCTTGTAATGGTCGTAGGAGTCATAAATCGAATGATAAACTCCATCCCCACCTTCGCCACCGTATCCGATATTCAACGATGGAATTCCAAGGTGGTCGATGAAAGTGGTGTAATCTGAGCCGGATCCCAAGGCGCCGATTGACATTCCCTTTTTACCCAATACTTCTTTCTTGCCTTTTGCTGTTGATGCATTCACAGCGAAGAACGATTTGCTTCTCTCCAGTGCCGTAACGCCTGTTTCAGGATCATTTACATCCCGTGCAATTTCGCTGATCATCGTTTCAAGGGTATGAGAACCTTGAACAAAGAGAAAGCCTCTTCCATTTCCATCCGAGTTAATGTAGGCAACAGTCTTTTGTTGAAGCTCCTGAGCATGGTGTTCGGCCCATTCAGTTGAGCCAATCAATCCGGGCTCTTCTCCATCCCAGGCGCAGTAGATGATCGTGCGCTTCGGCTTCCAACCCGCTTTGACCAGTTCGCCAATCGCACGTGCTTCCTCCATTTCAGCTACCAATCCGCTCGTAGGGTCGCCAGCTCCATTGACCCAGGCATCGTGGTGGTTGCCGCGGATGACCCATTCATCAGGTAGCTCAGTTCCCTTCAGACGGGCAATGACGTTGAGGCAGTCCACCATCTTCCAATCGAACGCCAGTTTGAGGTGGACTTTGGTGGGACCAGGGCCAATGTGGTAGGTGATGGGTAAACTTCCGTGCCAGCCGTCGGGTGAAACGGGCCCACCCAATGCTTCCAGCAGAGGCTGTGCGTCACCGTATGAAATCGGGATTACAGGGATCTTGATGAGGTTGGTCACCTCGCTTCGATCAAGGCGCTTGGCATCCGGTGTTGCACCGATGCCTGGCGTCAGAGGATCTCCGGGGTAAATGGGCATGTCCATAACAGACCCACGCTGCGCCCCGTCTCTCGGACGAAACGCACCTTTGGGATATACGTCTCCCTGATTGTACCCGTCTTCTTTGGGATCAGAATAGATCAGACATCCGATGGCTCCATGTTCCTGAGCAACTTTGGGTTTGATACCACGCCACGATCCGCCATACTTGGCAATAACGATCTTACCCTTTACATCAATGCCAAGACGTTCCAATTGCTCGTAGTCGTCGGGGATGCCATAGTTCACGAAAACCAATTCTGCTGTCACATCACCGTCGGCTGACCAGGCATTGTACACAGGCAATTGCTCGGCAAGTTGATTGGAGGTGCCATCCTCTTTCAATGCGGACTCCAGCAATTTTGCGGTGAACTTGGTGGGTCCAACCATTTCAAGGATTCGTACTTTCGGTGTTGGAAATAATACTTTGTAGGATTCAATCTCAGCCTCATATCCCCAACTTCTGAACAGGTCCCTCATGAATTCAGCGTTGATCTTGCCATACGGTGAGCTGATGTGGTGCGGCCGGGCCGTGAGTTTTTTCAACCACTGATCGAGGTTGTCGGCCTTCAGATGGCCGTCAAATTTTTCTTCTAATTTGAGTTCTGTTTCGGTGGA
>JAYVEZ010000442.1:0-4869 GCA_043773645.1 Cytophagales bacterium | reverse complement strand
TTCCAGGTATGAATCAGGTTTTCCCACTTGAGAATAAACCCAACAGGGCATAAGCAGAAAGAAAAACAGAACAACTGCTTTCAATTTGAGGTGTTTTAGAAAGGCATGTCTTCATCACCCCGTGGTGGAGGGGGCACATCATCCCTGAAAGTATTGAGGCGGCTTTCACGTGTGATGCTGCCGAAGCCACTTCCCCCCGCAGGTGGTCCTTCAAAGTCAGCAAATTTGGTGTACTTGCCGATGAACTTCAATTTCACTGTGTCGAGTGAGCCATTTCGGTGTTTGGCAACAATTACTTCAGCCATCCCTTGTGTGGGCAGACCTTCTTCATCTACTGTGATCTTATAGTATTCCGGACGATACAGGAACATCACAATGTCCGCATCTTGTTCGATGGAGCCAGATTCACGCAAGTCAGATAATTGAGGGCGCTTGTCGCCTCCCCTTGTCTCCACCCCCCGACTTAGTTGCGAGAGGGCAATTACAGGCACTTCCAATTCCTTGGCTATTCCTTTGAGGGCACGAGAAATTGAAGCGATCTCCTGTTCGCGGTTGCCCTGGCTATCACCCTTCATAAGTTGTAAATAGTCGATGACAATCAATTGAACGTTGTGTTCCGCTTTGAGTCTTCTGCACTTGGCGCGGAGCTCGAGGATGGAGAGCGCCGGTGTGTCATCAATAAAAATCGGGGCGGCCGACAATCGATTGGTTTTATGCACCAATTGCTGCCATTCAAATTCTGCAAGGTTTCCCCGCTTAATTTTTTCTGATTCAAGTTCCGCTTCGGCGGAAATCAGGCGGTTCACCAATTGCAGGGAAGCCATTTCAAGGGAGAACATGGCTACCGGGAAGTTAAAGTCAACCGCCGCATTCCGCAATGCCGAAACCACAAACGCCGTCTTACCCATACCCGGCCGGGCGGCAATGATGATCAAGTCCGATCGCTGCCATCCACTCAGGACACGGTCTAATTTGGTGAAACCGCTGGGCACACCGGTAAGTCCGTCTTTGTGATTCTTACGCTCCTGTAATTCTTTTACAGCCCTGAACATCAACGACTTCATGGTGTCGTAATTCTTGCGAAGGTTGGAGTCTGAAATGGCAAATATGGATTGCTCCGTCTTATCCAGCAAGTCAAAGACGTCGGTGGTATCCTCATACGCTTCGTGCTGGATCTGTGAGGATATTTGAATAAGCTCCCGCTTAATCGCCATCTCAATAATAATTCTGGCGTGGTATTCGATGTTGGCGGCAGAACTGACTTTTGATGTTAGCTCAGCGATATAATAAGCGCCCCCTACCACCTCAAGCTTGGCATTCTTTCTCAGCTGGGCCACCACCGTTCGCATGTCTACAGGCTCGGAAGCCTTGAACAGGTCAACAATGGATGTATAGATCTCTTTGTGTTGCTCTGTATAGAAGTGTTCTGGGCGTAGAAATTCAATAACGGCCGTTAATGCGTTCTTTTCCAGCATCAAAGCCCCCAAGACTGCTTCTTCCAGATCAAGCGTCTGAGGCGGCAGCTTGCCCAGGTTCTCCGAGATATCCCGGGGAATGAACTTGGCAATTTTAGTGCTACCTGACCTCAATGACGTTGATCGTTGCTCCATACTTCGTGGTTGTTGTACGTGTTTTCGTAAAAGGGAAACAAACCTAAAGATTGAATCACGGTTGCAAACCTTTCACTTCCACAACTTCTAAACAATCTACAAACATCAACAGCGTTTTGTGTGAATAAATTTACCGTTAATTGTAACTTGTTTGATGGAAAAGAATGAGTATATGAAAATCACATTCGTAAACTCCTAATGATGAACCCTTTCAAACGACCAGCATTTTAGTTTACTTCAAGCCTGAAAATTTATAATTCATTGGAGAAGTCAAAGAAATTCCATCTCATCGGCGTCGGCACCAACCTCATGCCTGACTTGGCCATTGCCTTGAAGCACTTGGGTAATAACGTCTCCGGGTCCGATGAGTCCATCCCTTCCGACACTTCCGATAAGCTTTTGAAGAATGGCCTTAACCCTAAGGCACTTGGATGGCACCCGGAGAAGATCGACTCAGGCCTGGAGTGCATTATCCTGTCACCCCAGGTGGAGGCGCACAATCCTGAGTTAAATAGAGCCAAGGAACTTCAACTCCCGATTTATTCATTTGCAGAATACCTATGCAGACATTCTGAAGACAAGCAACGCCTGGTCGTTGCCGGGAGCTATGGAAAAACCATGATTGTTGCCCTGATCATGCATGTATTGCATTTTCACAAAAGGAAATTTGACTACTGCATCAGCGGACCTGTTCCAGGATTTGACAGCTTGGTTCGACTTTCAAATGCCCCTGTCATTGTGATTGAGAGTCAGGATACCTGGGCTTCCGTGCTGGATCGCACCCCCTCCTTCTTAAAGTATCATCACCATATTGGCGTGATTCCTGGTATTGAATGGCAGCAGTCGGAATCCTATCCCACCAAGGAAGAATATACTAAACAATTCAGTCTTTTTGGGGCCTCAACACCCAAAGGCGGGACGTTGATCTATTTCGAGTTGGATTCAGTGGTGGCCGCGCTGGGCAAAATGGATAAGCCGGATGTACAATACATTCCATTCAAAACGCATCCAAGTGACTACCAGGGTGGGCAAGAACTCTTGCTTACCGCCGACAAGCAACGCCTTCCGGTAAAGCTAACGGGCAAACATAACTTCCAGAATATCAGTGCGGCACAGGAAGCGCTCAAGAAAATTGGTATCACTTCCGAACTTTTCTACCAGGCCGTCTCAAGTTTTGAAGGCATCAGGAACTAGCCCTTATCATTCACCGCACCTTACCGAAATGAAACTGAATCTAAAAATTCCGCTTTGCTTTTTTGATCTGGAGACCACGGGCACCAATATCGCCCAAGACAGGATTGTTGAGATTGCTGTCATCAAATTAATGCCCAATGGAGAGATCCTTGAGAAAAAGAACACCGTCAATCCCACCATCCCGATCCCTCCAGAAACAACTGCGATACACGGGATCAGCAATGAAGATGTCAAGGACAAACCCACCTTTAAAGAGCTCGCCAGGGAATATGCGAAATTCTTTGAAGGGGCTGACCTCAGTGGCTTTAACATTCTGAAGTTTGATGTGCCTGTGTTGGTGGAAGAGTTTCTACGGGCCGGTGTAGACTTTGATTATTCAAGGAAGCGCATCATCGACTCGCAGCGGATTTATCACTTGATGGAAAAAAGAAATCTGGCTGCAGCGTACCAGTTTTATTGCCAGAAGAGTCTTGAGAATTCCCATACAGCCGAGGCCGACACACGGGCCTCCATGGAGGTATTGCTCGCACAGGTTCAACGCTACGAGAACCAGGACGTGGTTGACGCACTGGGAAAGACAATTGGTTCCCTCAAGAATGACCTGGATGAACTGAATAAACTTACTTCGTCCAATATGATAGACCTCGCGGGACGGATGGTACGAAATCAAAAGAATGAACCGGTATTCAACTTTGGTAAACACAAAAACAAGAGTGTGCTGTTGGTTCTCAAAGATGAGCCCTCCTACTATGACTGGATGATGAATGGCGATTTTTCACTTGATACCAAGCGGCGGCTTACGGAAATTAAGCTGAGTGCACTTAAAAATAAATAGTTGACGCTTCAGTGACGAAATGTGCACGAAGGCCTCTCAATAAGTAAATTAACCCTCCGCTAGCGATCCACTTTTACGCGGCAAATTCACTTAAACTCTTTACAATCATGAAAAGCAACGCATGGCTTATTGGCCTATTGACCGCGTCTTTGTGTTCTTCCTGTGTGACCATCCGTCCAGGTGAAGTTGGGATCAAACAAAGGCTGGGTAAGATCAGCGCAGACCACCTGGCCGCAGGGCCTTATTGGTTCAATCCCATCACCACCACCGTACTAAAAATTCCTACCCGCACAGTTGAAGCGTTCAACACCCTCGACGTGCCCACCAAAGAAGGACTCACAGTAAAGTCAGAAATAGCTTTGCTCTATCATGTTAAGCCGGAAGCCTCCCGTGAGGTATATTCAAAATATGGAATGAACTATCAGGAAGTGATTGTGGAAAGTAACTTCCGAGCCGTCGTCAGGCACATTTGCGGGATGTATTATGCCAAAGAACTGTTTGCCGTGGACCGCAAGAAAATTGAAAAAGAAATCTTTGATGAAATCTCCAGCAGCATCTGGGACAAAGGTTTTGTAACCGATGCGGTGTTGTTGAAAAGTATCACCATGCCGCCGCAGATCTTCCAGGCCGTGGAGAACAAGTTAAAAGCTGAGCAAGAGTCTCTCCAAATGGAGTTCATTATTTCCAAACAACACAAGGAAGCTGAGCGGATGCAGATCGAGGCTGAAGCAATTAAGAACTACAACAGAACAATCTCTGAAAGTCTTACTGAAATCATGGTGAAATGGAACAGCATCCAGGTATTGAAAGAACTCGTAACTTCACCCAATTCAAAAGTGATTATTACCGATGGAAAATCGCCGATGATCATCGATGGGAAGAATAACTGAGGAGCCCAGGGTTAAAAGTTAAAAGCTAAAAGTTAAAAGCCAACAGCCACCCAGGGAATTCAATATTAGCACGGTTATGAAGGTGAAGCAAATATCTTTACAAACCTTCCTCCTGATGCTCACCCTGGGCGTCACGCAGACTGCACACGCCCAGGCATATGTGATCCTGGCCAATGGTGAATCGGTAATCGGCACCCTCGTCGCGGTAAATTCTTCTTACATCAGATTAAGGATGCCTTCATCCGATAAATCGAAGAAATTTACAGCCGATCAAATTGAATATGTCCGGAATGGTGCGCGAGACTATTACTCAAGAAAAGTAGTTACGATTAACACCGCC
>JAYVEZ010000441.1:0-2165 GCA_043773645.1 Cytophagales bacterium | reverse complement strand
CAAATCAATGGTGGTGGAGTGGGAAACTCCGAAGAGCGGTGGCCCTTATGTCGTTACGCTGAAGAATATCTTCGAGGAAGATCTTGCCAAATTTGAAACACCCGAAACGATTTTGCGAATTGATTTGTCTGATCCCAAATTGAGCAATGAATCGGCATTTCTGGTGGAAGTGGCCAGCAAGGCAGACGCAAAGACAAAGTCAGAAGGAAAAGTGGTTAAAAAACTTTCGCCTGCAGACTTGGAGCGCGTGAAGAAAGCATTTACCGAAATATCGGGTGAGGTGAAGGAAGAATCTGCGTTTAATAAATTTATACAGGCTGGATTCTATGAGCAAAACGGGTTGTTGATAGATGCTCTCACTTCTTATGAGGATGCGATCAAAATGGCGCCTGATGTTGATGACTTTAAACAAGCGCGGGATGAATTTCTTTATAGAAATAAGTTAGCCACGCCCAAGCCATAAATAATTACATTGATTTACAAAACCCTGGTCCCGATCGCTTCCGGACCGGGGTTTTTCATTATTTGGCTGGCAATAATATTCTTCTAATTTTGTAGACCACCCTAAAAAACAATCTTCTATGAGCGTACTCGTCAATAAGAATTCACGTGTCATCGTGCAAGGCTTTACTGGTTCAGAAGGTACGTTTCATGCCGGCCAAATGATCGAATACGGTACAAACGTAGTGGGGGGCGTCACACCGGGCAAGGGTGGTCAGGTGCACCTTGGTCGTCCGGTCTTTAATTCTGTGAAAGAGGCAGTTGAAAAAACGGGAGCCGACGTGTCCATCATTTTTGTTCCTCCGGCGTTTGCGGCCGATTCTATCATGGAGGCAGCCGATGCAGGTATTCAAGTAATTGTTGCCATCACCGAAGGTATTCCTGTGAAAGATATGATGATGGCAAAGCAATACGTAAAGGACCGGAAGGTGACATTGATAGGACCTAATTGCCCTGGAATTATCACGCCTGGTGAAGCGAAAGTGGGGATCATGCCAGGATTTGTATTCAAAAAAGGAAGTATTGGAATAGTGTCAAAATCGGGGACCCTTACGTACGAAGCGGCGGATCAAATTGTGAAAGCTGGCCTGGGAATTACGACTGCAATAGGCATTGGTGGCGATCCGATCATTGGCACCCCTACGAAGGAGGCAGTAGAGCTCTTAATGAACGATCCCGATACGGAGGGGATCGTCATGATCGGGGAGATTGGAGGAAATTATGAACCCGTCGCAGCACGATGGATTAAAGAAAATGGAAACAAGAAGCCCGTCGTCGGGTTCATTGCTGGTCAGACAGCTCCTGCTGGCAGGCGCATGGGCCATGCAGGGGCCATCATTGGAGGTGCAGAGGATACTGCAGCTGCTAAGATGAAAGTGATGCGTGAATGCGGGATATATGTAGCGGAATCGCCCGCCTTAATTGGCGAAACAATGGCGCAGGTGCTCCGAAAAAAATAATCAAGGGCATCTCTAAAAACCTTGTCTTTTATGGCCTCAACCCGTCACCCTTCTCCGGAAGAGAAGGGTACAGGGAGTTTTTAGAGATGCCCTCAATTTATTTTGTTCCGTTAAAAGGCCACCATCAAAAGGCGGCTTTGAATTCCTTTTCAAGATGAGAATTCAATTGGTTCAGATCTGAAAAACGGATAAATTTTAAAGCAGGTCATTCGCCAGGTTGGCCAATTCGGACCGTTCCCCCTTTTCGAGCGTGATGTGCGCATAGAGTTCGTGGTCTTTTATCCGGTCAATCAGATAAGAAAGCCCATTGCTTTGGGAGTCCAGATAAGGCGTATCGATCTGAAAGATATCGCCTGTGAAAATAATTTTTGTGTTTTCGCCAGCCCTTGTGATAATGGTTTTCACTTCGTGAGGCGTCAGATTTTGTGCTTCATCCACGATGAAGCAGATATTGGAAAGGCTTCTTCCCCGAATATAGGCCAGGGGTGTGATCACCAGTTTTTCGTTGGTCACCATTTCGGTGATCCTCGAATACTCCTTGTCGTTTTCGCTGTATTGATTTTGGATGAATTTCAAATTATCCCACAGGGGCTCCATGTAGGGATTTAGTTTTGACTTAATGTCCCCAGGAAGGTACCCAATGTCTTTGTTACTCAGGGGTACAATGGGACGCGCTAAATAAATCTGTTTGTACTCCCGCTTTTG
>JAYVEZ010000440.1:0-2757 GCA_043773645.1 Cytophagales bacterium | reverse complement strand
GCGAGCGCCTCAGGATATCAGCCGCGTGATCTTTCCATGTCAGTTCCTCCCCTGGGTAACGATACGACACTCACGGTGGAAGTTTACCTGACGCCTATTGAAAAGAAGCTTGTGATTGCAGGAACCGTGTTCAATAAAAAGACCAATTCACCGATCAATGCGAAGGTGGACTTTACATTGAAGCCGGAAAAGAAAAGCAGCTACTCCGTGCCGGCCACTGAAGGAAAATATCAGCTCGAGATTGGAAAGCTGGGTTGGTATGTGTTGGCCGCTTCCGCGGAAGGGTTTCTCTCAACGACTGACAGTGTTGCATTTACATCCGATGACTTGTCCCCGCTCACCAAAGATCTCTTCTTACAGCCGATCGAAGTAGGTCTTACCATACGGTTGAAGAATATTTATTTCGACTTTGACAAAACGAGTTTGAAATCGGAGTCCTTTGTGGAGTTGAACAAGGTGGTATCCTTCCTCGACCAGAATCCAACGGTA
This sequence comes from Cytophagales bacterium, assembly GCA_043773645.1. GTDB lineage: Bacteria > Bacteroidota > Bacteroidia > Cytophagales > Cyclobacteriaceae > ELB16-189. Next base: position 2,268 of record JAYVEZ010000440.1, on the reverse strand, counting down.
GAAATTGAAATCGCTGGGCATACCGATAGTAAAGGATCAGACGAATACAACCTGAATCTTTCTCAGGGCCGCTCCCAGGCAGTGGTCGATTACCTGGCAAGCCAGGGCATTGAAAGGAATCGCCTGACAGCCCATGGCTATGGTGAGACCAAACCCATCGAAACCAATGATACGGAAACCGGACGAGGTAACAACCGCCGCGTTGAATTCACGGTTCTTAAGAAATGATTTTAAATGAATAGAAATATGGAAACACCCATCAAGGCCTCTTTTACTATGTTGGCCATTGCCATCGTAGCCAGGCATTTGCCCTGACAGACACGACACGGTATACGATTCTCAGTACAGAGAAAGTATCAGGCAAACAATTAATGTGGTCGGATGGTCCAGGAAAAGTATCCTATTCCTATCAATACAACGACCGTGGACGCGGCCCGAAGATAAAAGTTGAGTTAACGCTCGACAATGGACAAGTGATTTCAAGAAAAGCCACGGGTGTCGATTATTTCAAGGGACAGGTACTTGAAACGTTTGAGATATCCAACGGGGTTGCCAGGTGGAAGAATAAAATAGAAGATGACCAGCGGAACGTTTCAGGTCCGATCCTGTATTCCGCCATGGAAGAAGCGCCGGGGGAAATTGAATGGAGCTTGAAAATGCTGATGAAGCAACACGTGCAAGAGATGGAAACGCTCCCTGCCGGGAAGTTGAAAGCCAGCCATGTGAAAAGTCACACAGCACGGGTCAATGGTTTCCCGGAAGAACTTGAACTCTATTCATTTACGGGCTCAGGTGGGCCTCCATCCTATGTTTGGGTAACGCCTAAAAAAGAATTTTTTGCTGTGATCGGAAGTTGGATGTCAACCATCAAACTTGGGTATGAATTTCTCGTGCCTGAATTGAGAAAACTTCAGGATAATATTGAAGGAGATTATTTCGCGGGACAGGCATATGGCCTCACGCAAAAGACCACCGGGCCTGTGGCCATCGTCCATGTAAACGTATTTGATTCCAAAAAAGGAAAAATCCTTCCCGACCATACCGTCATTATTGATCATGGAAAAATTACCCAAATCGGGAATGCCAAAAGCATCAAGATACCTGCCAACAGCAAGGTCATTACAGGCAACGGTAAAATGTTATTGCCTGGACTTTGGGACAATCACACCCACTATGACATGACGCAAGGGCTCTACCATCTGGCCGCTGGTGTGACAAATATTAAGGACATGGCCAATGAATTGAATCTTCCGGATATCAAACAGAAGGTGGATAGGGATGAACTGCTGGGTCCTGAAATTTCTATCTGGTCGGGCTTCATCGACTTTGCCGGACCCTTTGCTGGTCCTACCGGGAAAATCGTGAAGACCTTGCCTGAAGGTCTGGCCGCAGTGAACTACTACGCGGATCATGGATACCAGCAGGTAAAGCTGTACAGCTCCATTCCGGTCGATTGGGTGAAACCACTGGCAGCCGAGGCCCACAAGCGGGGCATGAAAGTTTGTGGCCATGTTCCGTCTTATATGACCGCCGAGCGCGCAGTGAATGATGGCTATGATCAGATTATCCACCTGAATATGATCATGCTCAACTTTATGGGTGACACATTGGATACCCGGTCGATGGGGCGCTTTATCAAGGTGGGCGAGCGCGCTAAAGATATTGATGTCAACAGTGCTGAAGTGAGGCGGTTTGTAAAATTGCTGAAGGAAAAGAACATCGTCGTCGACCCAACCGCTGCTATTTTCGAAGGGATGTTTACAAATGAACCAGGGAAACTGGCCGCTGGCTATGAGGCCATCCTTCCGATGTTCCCGGCTGAATTTAAGAGAGGACTTTATCGTGGTGGATTACCCACAATGAAAGGACATGAAGTCCAGTACAAAGCGTCGTATGCAAACATGCTGAAGATGTTGAAACTTCTTTATTCGGACGGTGTTACGTTTGTTCCTGGCACCGATGACTTCCCGGGTTTTGCCCTTCACCGCGAATTGGAATTGTATTCTCAGGCGGGTGTGCCCAATGCGGTGGTGCTACAAAAGGCTACCTATACTTCGGCTCAGGTTGCAGGAAAAGAAAATGAGCTCGGCTCCATTGAGGTCGGCAAAAAAGCCAATCTTATTCTGGTGGATGGCGACCCGGTCAAGAACATTTCAGATATCCGGAAGGTGGAGCTTACCATCAAGGGTGCGAACCTGTATGATCCCAAGGCATTGTATAATTCCTATGGGTTTGGGTTTTGGAAATAGCCCATCCGCTTATTTATAT
>JAYVEZ010000439.1:0-8241 GCA_043773645.1 Cytophagales bacterium | reverse complement strand
TATGAGAACAAATCACAGGATGTTCTGATCCCTGCTTTTATTTCAGCCTACACCGGCTCCAGTGTTAACGGGGTAAGTCTTTCGCCATTTCCTTCCACTCCCCTACCCGGCTGGCGACTGGACTACAACGGCCTCACCAAATTGGATGCCTTTAAGGATATTTTCCAATCCATCAGCATCACCCACGCTTACTCCTCCACCTATTCTGTATCGAGTTTCACGAATTCATTGGAATATTCCAATGTCGGCAACAGCCTCCCCCTTTCCGACTACAACACGGGAAGCAATTTTGGCAATATTTTAAATAGTCAGCAACAAGTAATCCCCGTGTATGTTATCAGTCAGGTGCTGATCTCGGAACAATTTGCCCCGCTGGTGGGCATCAGTGTCCGGACAAAAAATAAACTGACCGCCCGATTTGAATACAAAACCAAAAGAGACTTGTCGCTGAATATCGCCAACGCACAAATTACCGAGGTTAACTCCAAAGATTGGTCTGTTGAGGTGGGCTACATAAAAAATAATTTGCGGCTGCCCATCAAAGATCACGGAAGGGTGATTACCATGAAGAATGATGTCAATTTCCGACTGAACTTCAGTATTACGAACAACGAAACCATTCAACGGAAAATTGATGATATCAGTACCATAACCAATGGGAATATCAATATTCAAATCCGGCCCAACATCAGTTACGCGGTGAACAACAAACTGAATATCCAGCTGTATTTTGACCGCAACATAAGTGATCCGCTCGTCACCAATTCATACCGGAGGGCGACCACCAGGGTAGGGACCAAGATTGTGTTTAACCTCGCACAGAACTAGGTATTGGGCAGTGGGCAGTGGGTACTGGTCATTGACAGAACCCAATGCCCATTTTAATTTCTCAGTTATGATTTTTACCCTTATTTTTGAACACATTTTACCTATAAAACACCATCATGAATATCCCTGAAGGACTCAAGTACACCAAAGATCACGAATGGATCAAAGTTGAAGGCAATAAGGCTACCGTGGGCATCACCGACTTTGCCCAGGGCGAGCTGGGAGACATTGTCTATGTGGATATTTCAACAGTCGGACAGGACGTGAAGGAGCACGAGATATTTGGTACTGTTGAAGCGGTCAAAACGGTGAGTGATCTATACATGCCTATTACCGGCAAGGTGTTGGAAGTAAACAAGGAATTGGATGGCAGTCCTGAGAAAGTGAATTCGGATCCCTACGGCTCCGGATGGATGATCAAGATGGAATTGAAAAATCCTGCCGATGCCGCCCAATTGTTGACCGCGGCCCAATACAAGGAACTAATTGGAAAATAATTGGTTATTGAGTGGTGGCTTTCTTTATTAATAGCTGCTTCTAATACGAGCCTATGATCGAGCTACCCGTCATTCCTGTAGAAGAAACCCGGAAGCGCAAACCAAATTGGCTGCGTGTCAAATTACCAATTGGGCCTGAGTATGCCAAAGTGCGTGCGTTGGTCGATGCGCACAAACTCCACACCATCTGTGAAAGCGGTAATTGTCCAAACATGGGCGAATGCTGGGGTGCCGGCACGGCAACGTTCATGATCCTGGGAAACATTTGTACCCGGAGCTGTACGTTCTGCGCGGTCGCAACGGGCCGTCCTACGGAATATGATGAAGATGAACCCAGGCGCGTGGCCGAAGCCATTCAACTGATGGGGGTAAAGCATGCTGTCATCACTTCCGTGAACCGGGATGAACTTAAGGATCGCGGTGCCGAGGTTTGGTTCCAGACAGTCTTTCAGACAAAACAGTTAATGCCCACGACAACAATTGAAACGCTCATACCTGACACCAAAGGCAACTGGGATGCTTTGTACAGAATGATTGAAGGGGGCCAGGAAGTAGTATCTCACAATGTGGAAACCGTGGAGCGGATGTATCGTCGGGTACGGCCGCAGGCAAAATATGAGCGCAGCCTGGAGCAACTCAAACGAATTCGGGAGGCAGGAAAACGCACCAAGAGCGGCATCATGCTGGGTGTGGGCGAAACAAAAGAAGAAGTCTTCAAGGCCATGGATGATTTGGTGCAGCATGGCTTGTTGATCCTGACGCTAGGCCAATATTTGCAGCCAACAAAAATGCACCTCGAAGTTGCGGAGTTTATCCATCCGGATACCTTCGACATGTACAAAGAAGAAGGGTTGAAACGCGGACTGCGCTACGTAGAGTCCGGCCCATTGGTGCGATCATCCTATCATGCCGAGCGGCATGTGAATGTACCCATCGCTTAGATTTAATTTATAGTATCTGCAGCTTTTCAAGGAACGTCAATTGGTTCCTGGCCCTTACCAAATTTTGACCCGGGTAGGTAGTGTGGTAGTAGGTGTCGCCTCGCAGAAAGTCGGCCAGGAATCGAAGTGCCATGATGTAGGTCATTATTTTACCCGCAAGTGGAATTGCCGCCATTTCCGCGGGGGACATTACTTCCTCCATTTGAGAAAGATATCCGTTGAGCGTTGCCTCATAGATTTCTTTTCTGAAAACAACCTTCGATCTGTCAGGCTCCTCTTCTGAAACCGGGCATACAAAAGTCCGTACCATGTCGCCCAGGTCATAAATGAAATAACCGGGCATCAGTGTATCGAGGTCAATAACACAAGTTGCTTGTCGTGTGGTTTTGTCAAACAGGACATTGTTGATCTTTGTGTCATTGTGCGTGACCCGGAGTTTCAACGATTTGTTTTGAATCAATTGTTTATAAACATCTACCAATTGGTTGGCCTTTTGGCATGCATCGATGCAATCTTGCGCCATTTGAATGCAGTCGGATGAGGCTTCACTCAAGGCTGTTTCAAATTGTTGATAGCGAAGTGCCAGATCATGAAATTGGGGAATGGTCTCCTCGAATTGATGAACATCGATTCCGTCCAGGTATCTTGTGAGTCGTGCAAACTCTCTGGCGGCAGAGAAAGCTTCTTCCGCATTGTCAACCTTATCAACTGTTATCGTGTTTTCAAAGTAGGGAAACAGCCGCCAAGGGAATCCTTCCTGATCGTAAGCCATTTCCTCTTTGCGCAGGGAAGGAATGCTATTCAGAAACAAATATTCGGGAAAATGGGCCGCCAGATACTTACCCGCCTGCCTGAGGTTGGAGGCGATGACTTCGGGATACTTAAATACATTCTTATTTACACGCTGTAAGACATAGCTCTTCTTTCCATTCAGTCTATAGGTCTGATGAATGTGACCCGTTCCAATCCGTTCAATCAAAAATGCCGAACGGTCAAGACCATACAATTGAAGAATATAAATGAATATTCGGTCATCTTTTATTTCCATAGGGCTTGTGGATAGTCTCCCGCATCGACCAAGGCACGTATTTTTCCAGAAACCTCCTCCTTGTCTTCCTTGTAGGTTACTCCAAACCAGGTAGTTCCGCCACCGATGATATTTACTTTTCCCAGTTTCTGACGGATGAGCTCAGAAACCAGCAATGCGATGTAAAACTCAGCCGACGTGTTGTACAGATTTTTCTCCACAAAATCAGCAAACATTTTTTCTGACAGATCAAAAATGCCAGCTTGAAAACCCCAGCAATTCATTGACACGGGCAACTCCGGAGATAATTCGCGGTCGCCAGTCTCCTCCCTGGAAATAATCTTGCCGCCCTCCAGTACGATCTTGGTGAGTTCGTTAAGTTTTTTTAAGTAACCCTCACTATCCCGTTCTTCCGCCACTCCCCGTGATACACTGCCGTGCTCGGACAAAACATTCTTGAGTGTGTATCCCACCATGGCATGGTGATCTGCAGGGGCTGTCTTGAAGAAATTTGCAAGGGAAGCAAAGGATTCCCTTCCATAAAAATCGTCAGCATTGATTACCGCGAATGGGCCGGCTATAACATCCTTTCCGCAGAGCATGGCATGCGTTGTACCCCATGGTTTCTTGCGATCGATTTTACCAAACCTTGCAGGCACAAAACGATCCAACGATTGAACTTCAAAATGCACATCAGCCTTGCCTTTCAACTTCGGGAGAAACATTTCTTTAACTGTCTCCTTGATTTCATCCCGCACGACAAATACAATGTTATCAAAGCCCGCCCGGAGTGCATCATAAAGAGAATAGTCCATGATGGTTTCACCATGAGGGCCAAAGCCGTCAATTTGTTTAATACCGCCATAGCGGCTGCCCATTCCGGCGGCCATGACAAGGAGTGAAAGCTGATTCTTTTTCACGGGTGGATTTGATTTAAAATGAGTAACTAGAAAACGATTGCTTGTAAAAGTAGGATTTTCACCACAAACTTATTCATACTTTAGCACTATGTCTCAACCTGTACGCCCGGCCAGTTACACGATGTCCATTGTCATCATCGGCGCCCTCTTCTTCATTTTTGGCTTTGTCACCTGGCTGAACGGAACGCTGATTCCATACCTTAAGATTGCCTGCGAACTGAAGACGGATTTTCAGGCTTACCTGGTGGCAACGGCATTCTTCATTGCCTATACGGTCATGGCCATTCCGGCTTCAATCGTCTTGAGAAAGACAGGCTACAAGCGCGGAATGGCAATCGGTTTATTGATCATGGCGGTGGGCGCATTCATCTTTGTGCCGGCCGCCCAAACCAGAAATTATAATCTCTTTCTGGTAGGCCTGTTTATCATCGGCACGGGCCTCGCCCTTTTGCAAACGGCTTCCAATCCATACGCCTCCATCATCGGCCCGATTGAAAGCGCCGCCAGCCGCATCAGCATCTTGGGAATATGCAATAAAGTTGCGGGCATCATTGCAGGTCTTATATTCGGATACATTGCGCTCAATGACGCCGATGCACTGATCGCAAATCTGCAAACCATGGATGCTGCAGCTAAAGAAGCTGCCTTGACAGAATTGGCAAGCCGGGTTATTGTGCCCTATATCATCATAGCCGTTACACTTGTCTTCCTCGCCATTGGCATCTTGTTCTCAGGTCTGCCCGACATCGATGATGGAGAAGCCAAAGAAGGTGCTCAAGGTGCTGGTCAGGCGGAAAAAACAAGTGTGTTTCAATTTCCACACCTGATGCTTGGCGTTGCCGCCTTGTTTTTTTATGTCGGCGTCGAAGTGTTGGCGGGTGACACTATCATCAACTATGGAAAATCGGTAGGGATACAACTTTCCACAGCACGCTATTTTACCCAGGGAACCCTTGCCTTCATGTTGGTTGGTTATATCGTAGGCATCCTTGCCATTCCCCGGTATATATCACAATCGACTGCCCTGAAGTTTTGTGCCATCCTGGGAGTCATCTTTTCAATCCTGGCCATCATGACCGATGGACTGGTTTCGGTTGGATTCATCGCCGCATTGGGCCTGGCCAATTCCCTGATGTGGCCAGCCATATTTCCACTGGCCATCACCGGTCTAGGGAAATTCACCAAAATAGGCTCAGCGCTATTAATCATGGCCATTGCCGGTGGCGCGATCCTGCCTTTGATTTATGGAAAGCTCTCTGACGTCTGGAGCACCCAACAAGCCTATTGGATCATGGTGCCCTGCTATTTATTCATTCTTTACTATGCTACGTCAGGGCATCGGGCTGGCAGAACGACCGCATCGTGAAAACTCTATTCATTGCAACGATTTCCATATTCGTGGCCTTCTGTTCATTCGGACAATATTACCAATCCAAAGACCTTACCCGAGAGAACGTCTTCACAAACAACATAGAAGGGCCTAATACTGACCGGCACCACCAACTTTTTGTCGTTAATTTTCTACACGATGGAACCCTCGGACGAGTTCAGGAAAATGGTGAGGTGGAACTATTCGTCACCTTGCCCGAAGGCAGTGTCGCCAACGCCATCGTATTTGACAGGCAAGGAGATTTTCTTCTCGCCGACTGGAAAGGACATAATATCCTGAAAGTAGATGCTGTTACAAAATTTATTTCGGTCTATTGCCACAGCGACAAATTCAATCAGCCCAATGATTTGTGCATCAACAAACAAGGCCAGCTCTTCGCCAGCGATCCAAACTGGAAAGGTGGTACCGGTCAATTATGGAGGATTGAAACAGATGGCGTGCTTCACCTGCTTGTGGATTCCATGGGCACCACCAACGGCATTGCCCTAAGCCCGGACGAAACCACTTTATATGTCAACGAAAGTGTGCAGCGAAAAATATGGGCCTTTTCCGTTGATGAAACCGGGAATCTCTCCAACAAAAGATTGTTTATGGAGTTTCCTGATTTTGGCCTCGATGGAATGAAGTGCGATCTCGCGGGAAATTTATTCGTGGCCCGCTATGACAAAGGCGTGATCGCCATGCTGTCACCCGCTGGAAAACTGATTCGGGAGGTAGCGCTCAAGGGAAAGAAGGCGAGCAATCTTACCTTCGGTGGCCAGGACGGCAAGACTTGCTTTGTGACGCTTCAGGACAGAAAATGTGTAGAGTACTTCCGATCAGAAATACCGGGCAAAGCCTTTCTCAAATGAAATAAAGATCCATTTCAGTGATCATCTGAGCTTCCCGTTCAACAAAGCTTCCCTGAATAATTTCATATTCAATTTGCCTTTTCTCCAATTCATTCCGGAATATCTCAAACATTTCCTCCCTGCTATCGCCTAAATCACGAAGACCATCTGCGACCCAGGGTACGCTCGTGTCAAAAAGGAAATATCGATCGTACGTGATCATTTTTTCCAGGTCAAAAAGAACAGCAGGCACCTCCTTCAGATAATGTCTGCAATAAATCTGCGTCGTGATCAGGTCGGTGTCACAAAACAGCAGCTTGTTCGCGCCCTTTGCCTTCATTTGGACCCGTTCCGTTTGTGCGTGGCCGATCCGGATAATATCTTCTACTGAAAAATCATTTGAATCGATGATCTCCCGCGAAACCTCCGGGACAAATTCGGTGTGATAAATTTCAGCCATCCGCTTCGCAAGGGTTGACTTACCGGTACTTTCAGGGCCGTAGAAACATATCTTTTTTACAAAGTACGACCTGGCAGGAAGTGCGATGAAATCCCAATAGCGGAAGGGTTTCTTACGAATCAAGGTGGCCGACACAGGAAATAATTTCCGATCATGATCAAATGAAACATGAACAACACCCAGATATTCCGCCAGTGAACTGCCATATTCTTCTGAACTGAATATCACATGGATTTCCGAAAATCGTCGCCGCAGAAATTCCGACCATTGCGGCATGCGTTGTGAAAGGGGGGAAGATTCATCGTCAAAATCGTCCAGGGTAATTTCAGGCTTTATGCTTTTGCTGTCCTTGAATTCTTCTTGGACCCACTCAAACCGAAGCGGCCCTGGGATGGGATCGTTCATGGTGTAGGTCATTGAAAGGATGAGTTCATCACACTGAGAGGCTGCAAACCGGATCAAAGCAATATGCCCCTGGTGCAAGGGCATGAATTTTCCAATAACGAGGCCCCGCTTCATGCTGTATAGCTTTTAAATTCACGGCGCCAACGCAAGAATCCAAATGCAGCGATCAGACAAAAAACAAAATACTCAACCCCCATCAACATGATGCCCTTGGTAAAATACAGGTAAGTGGCCACCACATCCGCAAGAATCCATACAATCCAGCATTCAACTTTCTTTTGCACCATCAGGTAGGTGGCAACAATACTCACGACCGTCACAAAGGAATCCAAATAAGGGTAAGCACTGGGCAAGCTAAAAAGGGCCGGAAAAAATTCATGGAGCTTGCTGGCAAAGGCACCGAAGCAGGCGGTTCCTATAATTGTCAATGCTGCAAATATCGCGACAAGCTTTGGTGGTATCCAGCTTATCTGCAGTTCGTGGTGTTTGTCTTCCTCTTCCGTCCTGGGATGCGCCCAACGCCACCAACCCATCAGGTTTGTTATGAAGAAAAAAACTTGCAGGAACATGTCAGGATACAACTGTATTTGATAAAACAGAAAGAAGAGCAGCACCACGTTGATGATTCCTATGGGCCAGCTCCAGATGTTTGCCCGGGCCGAAAGCCAGACCGCAATGGCCCCTGCCAGGGTCCCAAAAAATTCAAGATAGCTCACTGCGTGATCCAGTGCTGTAAAAAAGATACTATCGCTATCGAAGAAATTCATAGCAAAAAATGATTGAATGCGTCTTTTGCTTTATCAAGCCTGGCGCATTCGCATGGTTGATGTAAGAAACTAAAGTTTGATACACACATTCTTGGTCTCGGTAAAGAATCGCATGGCCTCCCATCCGCCTTCACGACCTACGCCTGATTGCTTCATTCCTCCAAACGGCGTGCGTA
>JAYVEZ010000438.1:0-3450 GCA_043773645.1 Cytophagales bacterium | reverse complement strand
CAGGCCTCATGACGAGTCGCCTTATTCATAATTATGCGGTTTAGTGAGGTGATGTCAAGTGGTCGGTGACAACACCGACCACAGGCAAATCAGTATTATGCGGAAAATTGGGTACCCAATTCCATTTTCATTTGTGAGCCAGTGACAGGGAATTCTCTACATTTGATTTATAAAAAATTCATCTCATTATGAGACACCATTTCACTTTCTGCTTTCTGCTTTTCACTATCTGCTCCTCCGCTCAACCTTCCCACCTCAAAACCTACATCGCTGATCCATCCAATCAATTCCGCTGGCTCATTCAATACCGCGAATTTTTGTCCATCCCAAATGTATTGGGTGACTCTGTAAACATGGTCAGGAATGCCAACTGGATTAAGGACTGGCTTTCACAAAGAGGGGTGAAGACACAACTTCTGTCGTCCGGCAAGCCCGGCTCTGCACCCGTTGTGTACGGCGAAGTAATCACACCAGGAGCCACGACTACCATTGCATTTTATGCCCACTATGATGGCCAGCCCGTCAATCCCAAACAATGGAGCGAAGGATTGTCGCCATTTGTTCCTGTGATGGCTACGGATCGCCTCGACAAAGGAGGCAAGATCGTTCCGTTTCCAACTTCGAAAGAGGGCCTCGATTCTCAGATGCGTCTGTATGCCCGCGGGGCTTCGGATGACAAGGCGGGCGTTTTCGCCATCATGGCTGCCTATGAATCCATCCTAGCCACAAAGCAAAAGGCAACGATCAACATTAAATTCTTCTTTGAAGGGGAGGAGGAAGCTGGCTCCATCAACCTGGCGGAAATATTCAAAAACAACATCAATTTGCTCAAGGCGGATCAATGGGTGATCTGCGATGGACCACGCCATATTTCCGGAAAGAAGCAGGTTGTCTTCGGGGTACGGGGAGATGTGAATGTGGACCTGAAAGTATATGGCGCCAAACGTCCGCTCCACAGCGGCAACTACGGGAACTGGGCACCCAACCCCGCCATGAGACTGGTGCAATTGCTCGCCACCATGAAGGATCAAAATGGTATGGTCACCATTAAGGGTTTTAATGATGATGTCACTCCATTGACGGAAACAGAAAGGAAAGCCCTGGCAGCAAGTCCTCCCGTGGATGACATCCTGAAGAAAGACCTCGTTCTTGCCCGGCCCGATGGAAACGGTAAGCCCTTCATGGAACTGCTTACCATCCCCACCCTCAACATCAATGGGATCCAAAGTGCCAATGTGGGCAACATGGCAGCCAATGTTATTCCAACGGAGGCGGTGGCGGTCCTCGATCTTCGGCTTGTACTGGGCAATGATGTCAACCGGCAGGTGAACAAGCTGGTTGATCATATTCAGCTTCAGGGTTACACGGTCATTGATCATGAGCCCACCGATCAGGAGCGGATGCAATATCCTTTGCTGGCGAAGGTGACCAAACGCAAGGGTGGGTACAACGCACAACGTACACCCATGGACTTGCCCATCGCACAACAAATCATCAAGACCCTGGAGACCACCGTGGATTATCCGGTGGTGCGGGTTCCGTCGGCAGGAGGAAGCTTGCCGTTGTATCTGTATGAACAATTACTGAATACCAAGCCAATCACCATACCGATTGTTAACTATGATAACAACCAGCATGCTGAAAATGAAAATGTTATTCTTCAGTATCTATGGGAGGGTATTGAAACGATGGCTTCTGTGATGACGATGAAGGAGACGTTGAAAGTGGATGGTAAACGGTAGGGTTGCGTGGCAAATACGATATGGGTGCTGTAGTGAGATTTCAACACTTCTTAACGCAAAGAACGCGGAGGAATACAGGCAAAGGTCGCGAAGAATTGGCTCTGCGCCCTCTGCGCTGAATTTCCTCTGTGATCTCTGCGGTTAAATGAATTCACGCATTTCATACCAACTATGATCAAGCGTATGAACCGATATTTCAAAACAAGTTTGGTCACCTTTCTTGTTTTCAGTAGCTACATCAATGGCCTCGGTCAGCATGCTTTGCTTGAGCAGCAACACTGGATCCATGGATCAGCCAACTGCCAGACGAACCAGGATTCTCTCATTCAGGTGGTTCGCTACAATGAAAACACCTGGATCCTTCGGCAGAACAAATGCATTCATTACGAAGCGCCCTTCATGTTTCTCTTCATCGGACAAGCGAAGGCGATGTTGGTGGATACAGGAGCAACGGAAGATGAGGCAAAGTTCCCACTCTACAGGACCGTCCGAAATATTCTGCTCCAATTCGAAACAAAATCCACCGGCAGTTTGCCATTGCTGGTTGTACACAGCCATGGTCATCATGATCATTGGGCTGGTGATGGGCAATTCCGGGGGAAATCCAATGTGGTTGTAACTGGATTGACTTTAGAAGATGTCAAAGATATTTATGGAATCAAACATTGGCCTGAAGACCAGGGCAAAATTGATCTTGGCAATAGGGTTCTAGATATAATTCCGACTCCAGGCCATGATGCATCATCCATTGCGTTCTATGATCGATCAACAAAATTGCTCCTCACGGGTGATACATTTTATCCCGGCAGGCTCTATGTTAGGGATTGGGAAGCATTCAGGAAAAGCATTGCACGCCTTCTTGAGTTTACACGGCAGCATGAAATCTCATACATTCTCGGCAACCACATTGAAATGTCGACTACACCAGGTGTTGATTACCCTACCGGTTCGACCTTTCATCCACATGAGCAGGCACTTCCACTTACCATACCAGATCTACAATCGCTCAATATTGCGCTTGAAAAACTGGGGGACAAGCCAAGGCGTGCGGTACATGATAAGTTTATAATCGAGCCAAAATAGGGCGCGGTTGAAAGATCAACCGCTAAGGCGCAAAGACGCAAAGGTAGCGCTTGAGGAATTTAGAATCCATTGACAAATCTTCTGAAACCCTGTTTGATCAGTGGAACATTGAAGTTTATAAGGAATCCCAATCTCTTGTTGGCAAGTTTTAAATAGCTTATGATTTGTGCTTCGTGAACAACTGTCATACTTTCGACTGATTTCAATTCGAGAATTATTTCACCCTCAACAAGTATATCGATAATGTACTCTTTATCAAGAATGTAGCCTTTGTAGATCAATGGAATCATTACCATGGTTTCAATTTGAATCTCCCTTAATCGCAATTCCCTTACCATACATTTTTGATATACAGATTCCAATAAACCTGGTCCCATTTCCTTGTGAACAATCAAAGCGGAATCTAGAATTATTGTCGACAATTTATTTAGGCATTCTCTCTCGCTCATACCCGTAGTTTACTAATTAAATACCTGCAAAGAACAACCAACCACATTGAAAGACAATGAAGAAAAACCATACAGATTTTAGTAATGTATTCCTTTGCGCCTCCTCGCCTTAGCGGTTAAACATTTCAACTTCGCTCTCCATCACTATTCACTACCTTTATCTCTCACATATTCAC
>JAYVEZ010000437.1:0-5439 GCA_043773645.1 Cytophagales bacterium | reverse complement strand
CCATGTTAAGTTGAATATACCCACAGGGAAACATGTCGATACTTTGATCATTAATGGTGTTGAATGCGAGCCCTACCTGACAGCCGATCATCGCCTCATGGTGGAGAAATCGCTTGAAATTCTAGTCGGCATTAAAATTCTGATGAAAGCCCTGGGTGTGAATGAGGCGATCATTGGAGTGGAGGAAAATAAAGCCGATGCCATTGATATTTTCCAGGCCATTTTGCGAAATGAAACTGGAATCACCGTTGAGGCATTGAAAGTTCAATATCCTCAAGGTGGAGAGAAGCAACTCATCCAGGCATTGCTCAAGCGTGAAGTGCCCGTTGGCGGATTGCCTGTTGATGTTGGCGCGATCGTTCACAATGTGGGCACAACGTATGCCATCTATGAAGCCGTTCAGAAGAATAAACCGCTGATGGACCGGGTGGTTACTGTCACCGGCAAGTCAGTCAAGAAGCCTTCCAACTTCCTGGTGAGAATCGGGACACCCGTTATCGATCTACTGATTGCAGCTGGAGGCGTGCCGGAAGATACTGGCAAGATCATAAGCGGCGGACCCATGATGGGCAAAGCCATCGCTGACCTGGATGTTCCCATTGCAAAAGGAACATCCGGGATCTTGCTGATCACCAGAGACGAGTCGAAACGCGCAGCGGTATACAATTGTGTCCACTGCGGGAAATGCATTGAAGCTTGCCCGATGGGGCTCGAGCCATACCGGTTGCTTCTTCTGTCGAAGAAAGGAAATAATGAGAAAGCCCGGGAGGAGCATATCCTCGATTGCATTGAATGTGGCTCTTGTTCATTCGTCTGTCCATCCAACAGGCCCATCCTGGACTATATCCGACTGGGAAAAACGGAGCTCAAAAAAGAAAAGAAGTCATGAGCACTGGACTACTCACCGTCTCACCCTCGCCGCATATTCATACATCACTCACGGTGCCACAAATAATGAAAGGTGTCATTGTGGCCATGGTACCGGCGTTTGCATTTTCTGTTTACAATTTTGGAGTGGGGGCAGTGTATGTCACGTTGCTGTCTGTATTCTTTTGCGTGGCGACTGAATATCTGATCGCGCGATTTCTGCTCAACAAACCTGCCTCGATCTACGATGGATCTGCCGTAATCACCGGCATGCTCTTGGCATTTAATGTTCCCAGTAACCTGCCATGGCATATCATTTTGATCGGTAGCATAGTCTCGATGGGAATTGGCAAGATGAGTTTTGGAGGGTTGGGCAACAATCCTTTCAATCCAGCCTTGGTGGGTCGTGTCTTCTTGTTGCTTTCATTTCCCGTGCAAATGACATCATGGCCCGCAAAAGGAGCCACGCTTACCATGGATGCCGTCACCAGCGCAACACCCCTCGGCATATTGAAAGACGGGCTTCGCACCGGGGCAACCGTGGATTCGCTCATGGCGCAAATGCCTTCCTATTCAGATTTCTTTTTCGGATTTCGGGGAGGAAGCCTGGGTGAGATGTCGGCTTTTGCGCTACTGCTCGGTCTTGGATACATGCTGTATAGAAAAATCATTACGTGGCACATTCCCGTATCGATGATCCTCACGGTGTTTTTCATGACTGGAATATTCTGGCTGATGGACTCAGTCAAGTATGCCAACCCACTCTTTCATGTACTCAGCGGCGGCGTTATGCTCGGTGCTGTGTTCATGGCCACCGACTATGTGACTTCTCCATTCACACACCGGGGCATGCTTCTCTTTGGATTTGGCATTGGTGTGCTCACGGTATTGATTCGATTGTTTGGCAGCTATCCGGAAGGAGTGTCATTTGCGATCCTCATCATGAATGCCTTCGTTCCCATGATCAACCGGTTTGCCAAGGAGCCACGATATGGAAGTAATCCAGTGAAGACAAATAACGAAGAACCCCAAGCCTGAGAAAATATGGCTACCATAAAATCTTCATTTCTCAATATCCTTTTAACATTGACCATCGTCACTTTGGTCGCAGCGTTTTCCTTGGGATATGTCTTCCAATGGACAGAAGAACCCATTGCCCAGGCTCAGATGGCCAAGCAGTTGAAAGCCATCGAGTCGGTGATACAGGGTTACGACAATAATCCGGTGGCAGAAATGTACCGCTTGCCGACACCCGATGGCAAAGACACACTGGATTTTTTCCCGGCCAAAAAGAATGGCGAATCGATTGGAGTGGCGGTGAAAACCAGATCATCGAAAGGATACAGTGGTGATGTCTGGCTGATGGTTGGGTTTAATATGAAAGGGGAGATCCAAAATATTTCAGTCATCGAACACAAGGAAACACCCGGACTGGGATCCAAGATGACTACCCCTAAATTCCTCAGCCAGTTCCTGGGGCGCGATCCCGCCCAGATGAAACTAAAAGTAAAAAAGGATGGAGGAGACGTTGATGCCATCTCTGGAGCCACCATTACCTCAAGAGCCTTTTCCGGCGCTGTGCAGACCGCGTATGAAACATTCATGAAATCATTGGAACATGACAACACTCACTAGCAACAAAGAGAATCTGCTCAGGGGTATCATCCGGGAGAATCCGGTATTTGTACTGTTGTTGGGATGTTGTCCAACCTTAGGTGTCACTTCATCGGCCGTGAATGGACTGGGAATGGGTGCGGCCACAGCCTTTGTGCTTGTCATGTCCAACCTGGCCATCGCATGGGTGAAGAATGTGATCCCGGATAAGGTTCGAATACCTGCATTCATTGTCATCATTGCAGCCTTTGTCACGGTGGTTCAACTTTTGATGGCCGCCTACACACCGGCGTTGAATGAACAACTCGGTTTGTTTATTCCATTGATCGTGGTGAATTGCATTGTCCTGGGCAGGGCAGAGGCTTTCGCCTCACGCAATACTGTTTGGGCCAGCATCCTCGACGGACTGGGCATGGGCATCGGCTTTACGCTTGCCCTGTTGTTGTTGGGCACAATACGTGAGCTCCTGGGCAACCTCTCATTCTTTGGATATAAACTGGTAGATGCAGATGGCATCCTCGTTTTTATTCTGGCACCGGGCGCATTCATTACACTGGGATTCATTATCGCCACGATGACCTGGCTGAAGAAAAGAACACCTTAATTGAAGTTGTATGCAATACCTCATCATTATCATATCGACCATCTTTATTAACAATATTGTTCTCGCCAAGTTTCTGGGAATTTGTCCGTTCCTGGGTGTCTCCAAAAACACTTCCACCGCGGTGGGAATGGGGGGTGCGGTGGTATTTGTGATGACGTTGTCCACCATCATGACCTATCTGGTACAGCATTACATTTTGATACCGCTCGGGATCGCCTATTTACAGACGGTCACCTATATTTTGGTGATTGCCTTTTTGGTTCAAGTGGTAGAGATCATTCTAAAAAAAGTAAGTCCAGACCTATATCAGGCGTTGGGTGTGTACTTGCCTCTCATCACAACCAACTGTACCATTTTGGGAGTGGCCATCCTGGTCATTCAAAATAATTTCAACCTGTTGGAGAGTGTGGTCTTTGCCATTGGTAACTCGCTCGGATTCACCCTGGCGATTGCATTGTTCTCCAGCATCCGCGAGCAACTCGACAATGCTGACCTTCCGGAATACATGCAGGGGATCCCCGCGGCTTTAATTACCGCCAGCATTCTATCAATGGCGTGTATGGGATTTGCGGGACTTGTGTAACATCAACACCTTAACACTTCAACACGTAAACACGTTGATACTTAACCGCTGAGCCCGCAAAGAAATACAACGCAAAGATTGCTGAGGAAATTGTTGTGCCTGCCCGTCAACTATGGAAACAATGGCGAGACGCTTGCAGCGCGTGCCGGTGCTCACTCAATATGAAATCATGATTCCATCCTCCTATTCAGCTTGCCGCCGGGACCAAATACTCTGTGTGCGTTCCCTACGTGTCTCTGAGTGTTAAAAAAAGTCGAAATCTTATTCATCACACAACGCTGAATCCAGAAACCACAGAGTACACTGAGTGAATACTGCACGAAGTACCACAGAGGAGATAATTCAACGTACCCACACCCAACCTCAACACTTCAACAAGTAAACACCTCAACACGTCAGGCTATCAGCCAACTCGTCTCCCCAGTCAACAAAGTCTGCAAATCGCCCTCACCTTTGGTGACGATCTCATGTTGGATCTGATTGACCACCCGCTCTTCATAGGGTGCCCGATGGATAGCCTGCAGCACACCCATGGGGCGCGGCAGGTCTTCGCTGTAGGTCATGTTCGCTAAAATAAACGCCAAGGTGCTGTCTTTCTCGTTGTGAATGAGCAAGTCACTTATGGAATGATCGCCCTGATCCAGATTGACCACACGCGGTGTGTAGCCATCCAGGATGATGCCCTTGTTCTTGGTTTTCCCAAAGATGAGAGGCTTTCCATGTTCAAGGAAGACGGTGTGATTATCGCGCGTATCAGCGTTGGTATAGAGATCAAATGCGCCGTCGTTAAAGATGCGGCAGTTGGTATAGATTTCCACAAACGCGACGCCCTTGTGCTCATAAGCGCGCTTCAGCAGTTGTTGTAACTGGGCACGG
Organism: Cytophagales bacterium; assembly: GCA_043773645.1. Lineage (GTDB taxonomy): Bacteria > Bacteroidota > Bacteroidia > Cytophagales > Cyclobacteriaceae > ELB16-189. Next base: position 895 of record JAYVEZ010000437.1, on the reverse strand, counting down.
TCTTTATCATGGCCTCGGGCTACGAATGTTGCCCCTGCACCCAATGCCAGGGAGACCGGATTGAATGGATCATCCAAAACACCCAGGGGCGAAGACTTCGTTATCTGCCCACGGTGAGAAGTAGGAGAGTACTGGCCCTTGGTAAGGCTATACACTTCGTTGTTGAACATCATGATGTTCATATCGACGTTTCTGCGGCAAGCATGAATAAAGTGATTGCCACCGATGCTCATATTGTCGCCATCACCTGTTACCACCCACACGCTTAAATCGGGCCGGGCTATTTTGAGTCCCGCGGCGATGGCCAATGCACGACCATGGATCGAATGAAATCCGTAAGTATCCATGTAGTAGGGAAATCTTCCCGAGCAGCCAATACCAGAGACATACACAATCTTCTCTTTAGCCAAACCAAGGTCCGGCATCAGCCGTTGGGAGGGTGACAACACCGACAAGGCACCGCAACCGGCACACCACCTTACATCCACCTCAGGTTTGAAGTCCTTGGCCGTATAAACCAGATTGCCAGTATGTGGCCTTGTCAATAATTCGTCTACGATCGTTTTCATGTGTCAGTAATTTTTTGAATTCACGCCGCTTATACCACCACTTCTGATTGGTTTAACAAGGCTACCAATTTCTCCTCCAGTTCAGTCGACTTGAATGGCTTACCAACCTTATGTATGCCAATGATTCGCTTCAGGTATTTGCCTTGCAACAATAATTGCAGTTGTCCCATATTGAGTTCAGGCAGCACCACCCGGTGAAAGCGGGTGAGTATGTTACCAAGGTTCTTTGGAAATGGATGCATGTAGCGCAAATGTAAAAAGGATAGAACTTGCCCATTGGCACGCATCCTGTCAAACGCTGTCTTCGCTGCACCGTATGTGCTTCC
>JAYVEZ010000436.1:0-9539 GCA_043773645.1 Cytophagales bacterium | reverse complement strand
ATGAATCATCACATCGGTAAACATTTGGACAGCCTGAAGATGTGGCATGTCACGCTGGAAGTGATTTGACCATTGCATCTTTATTTCATAGCGACCGGAAGGAATCGCAGTTTTATTCTGTACCTTTTCATTAGGAGTCAATCGTCCATTATTGTCGAGATCTCGATTGCGACAGTTGGTCTCAAGAATATTCGAGAAGAAATCGTTCCCCCAATAATAATCTCCAATCGTCGCGATATCCGAATAAACGTGGCGTCTTAAATATGTGCTGGTATCCATTTAATTTAAAAGTGTTCCTGAGAAATAAGTCGTTACTCCAACACCACTTCCCATACTTGTTGATTCGATAGAAACAACTTTCGCGCCACCTGAACACTCCAATTTAATAAATGCCGTATCGCCAGAATTCATCGGGGCAATCAGATAGTTCGCATGATTGTCGTCGGTATGAGATGTAGGCCATTTTTCTTGTGTGTAAGTTCTGAGTGTTGTTATTAATCGCGTCTCGCACTTGTTACCAGCTGCGGTACCTTTTATGTACACGTCGTACATCAACAAATAATTTCCCGTTACAGGGGCAGTAAATGTGTTGCCTGAAAAATTTGAAGTATTGTCGATTACTTTCATATCGAAAGGTACGGTTAATTGCGTGCTGTCACCAGTTACATTTACCCTCTCTGCGCTATTGAAAACCATGAATGTCGGTTGGTGTGAATTTGTATTAACTCCGGGGAAAACAATATTCCCATTTCCAAGCAAAGTAACGGAAGAATTCAAGGCGGAATTCGGGACAGTTCCATTCGTAAAAGAAAGATTTGTGATGTTGCCACTATCAGCATTAAAGTTGTGAATTGTGCCGCTTGAAATATTTATTCCAACAGCTGTGTTCGGTTGTAGTGCTCCATTGCTGACCGTTACAGACGTGTTCGATGCTGCGTTAACCTGATGACAAATAAGAATCGCAAAAAAGAAAAAGTATTTATTCATCATGTCACCTGTGTTGAAGTTGGATTCCCGTCGTTATCCACACCAAGTCGATAAGTGTGGAGTCCATCCGGGGTTGTAACGATTGGTCCGGTACCGATCAAGAAAATAATATCGTAATTGCCAAGCAATAAACCGGCCTGAGCTGCCGACGCATTAATAGCCGCAAGAAGCGTTGTCATGTAAGACGATATTGTTATTGCACCTGGGACAACAACAGCGACCGCCGTCGGATTTCCGGAAGAATCCCAGGCAAAATATTTCCCAACCCTAATTGAGACTGGAGGTATTCGAGTAGCCACATCGGACGGAACTTCGTTTTCAGGCAACTTGATAGAAGCATCGATATCGTTTTGCTGTTCCTGGTCGATCATCACTTCATAGTCAAGTGCATTCTCAACTTGCTCGGGAGGGAACGCGCCCTGATTGCGAAGAAGTGTTTGCTGGAGAATTGGGACCACGCGACGAATCGTTAATGCTGTTCCAATCGGCAAAGCGATGATAAGAACGATGCTGCCTGAATCATCTTGAACGCCGTTGACAATGTAATCAACGCCAAGCACCAGGGTCTTTTCAACACCAAGAGATGAAATCGTCGTAATCAACAAATGCGTTTCGTCGAAGATAAAAAAGTCATAGACAAACGTTGTCGCAGTTCCGTTGCCGATATAATCGTTGCGACTTGTCGTCGAGCTTATGGTCATGGGCGTTTCTCCATCATATTAAAGTTTGTTGTGCTGCTGTTCGTCTTTAAAAGTACCGGCCGGCCAACCGAGAAGACCACCAATGCCCTTGCGATATTTCCCATCGTAAATATCTTCGAGACTCATTCCCATGTCCTTAGCCTGTTCAAGCGGAATCCCAGTGAGTTTCCCGCCAATGCTCATCAGGCCATCCGCAGCTTTCAGCACGTCTTTTGAATGTATATGTCGAATATCGACAGAAAACAATGCTTTCTTGAGATCGTCTTTGGTTTGAGAAATTGGCAACTCACCACCACTATCCTTGAGTTTTAACGCCTTGTCGAGCAAACCTTCAATCATGTCGTGAACGATGAACAGGCCATTGAGAGATCCCATCATCGCAGCGCGCGCCTGTTTCTTCGGATCGAAACGGAACATATCCGAAACGTACTGAAACGTCATCGGCAGTAGAAAATGGTAGATGGCAAAGTTCTTTGCTGCTTCCGAAACGGGTATGCGCCCATTCAAACCATTGCGTATTGCAGAAAACTCTCGTCGGAGGTATTTATTTGGTTGGCTAAGGAACATTGTAAAAAGTTTTCCGACAGAACCAGACGTTTGGAATTTATTCAAGTCAGCCAAATCACCGGATTGTTCGATCCGACTTGTAGCTTCCGTAAAAGCATTCAGCGCCTTTTCATGAGATCCGGTTTCTGCCAGAACTTTCTTGTACGTCGCCCAGCCACCCATGCCGATTGCGAGCCTATCTCCAATGCGAATATTCAACATGAGACTGTTCAGGACCCCGGGATGTTTTCTGAAAGCGGAATATTCTTCGGAACTAATTGCATCTTTGATATCGCGATCGATACTTCCACCACGCGAACGCAAGAACTCCGACTGGTTCAATATCGCCAAACTTTCTTTTGGATGCATCATAAAATCAATGGCACCAGACGTAAATTCAGTTGGAGAAGTTCCTTCCATGTAAGCCAACACAGCCGTAAACCGTTTCAACGCAATCGAAGGCCGTAAACCAACGGCTGATCTAGTTAGTGCAACACGAATGGAATCGAGCGAAGACATCTTTTTAGAAGACTCAATTCCACCACGCGCAAACTGATCTATTTTCTCAGCAATTGAACGGTACATCCCACGTCCATAATTTTCAACGATGGCTTGCTTCACACCTTTGTCGCCAAACACTGCCGACAAATCACGAACCTTTTCAGACCAGTTTTTAAAATGCTCCATTTCAGCAATATGGTTTTGAAGCGTATCGGCGGCGCCAGTAAATTCTAGTGGGTTTATGTTTTCAACGCGCGACTTCAACGATCCATTGGAAACCGATCGACGATAGTTTTGATCTTGGAGAAATTCACCGAATGCGTCAGCGCGCGAACCATCAATTCCAGCGCGCCGGACGGGGCTGTAATTCTCAGTCGACTTAAGATCGGTCCCATAAATTTTACGGTAGACCTCATTGATCGAAGGCAAATAGTCCTTGTAGAATTCCAATTGCGCGTCAGCAAATTTCTTGTCTTCCGGCGTCAACATCTTCTCGACCGCTTCGGATATTTCAGGAGTCCATGCCATACCGTTTTCATGGAAGAAAGTTTCATCGAGCGAAGGATCTTTCAGCTCCATGTACTTTTTAATCGCCTGGTCCTTGGTCAAAACCATATGAACTTCGACATCGTTGGCATTCTTAAACGTTCCGAGATCAATCGTTTTGCCGTTTTCTTTCAACTGCTTAAGAGCGCCAGCATTATCGACACCGTAAGATTTTTCAACCAAATCGGAAATCTTTTCGTTGTTCTCACGAATGCCTCTTTTCTCACCCAACGTCGGAGCCAGAACACTTGCGAACCGTTCCAAATAGCTCTCCGTGGGCCGCGACTTGGTTTTACCAGACATGACATCCATCAAATCATTCCAGGCGTACACACCGTCGCGCAGACCACTTTTGATCGTATCCATGATGCTGCCGCGCTTATCGGCATTGACAACACCGACCGTTGCGGCCGCTTTGTCGACGCCTTTACCACCGGTCACTTCATCGGTGATCTTTTGTACAGAATCAGCGATGTACGATTTCCGAGCTTCAACTTGAAGCGCACGTTCAGCCTTTCCACTTCCCTTGGCTGTCTTAATTGCTTCGAGAATTTTCGACAACTCACCGGAATTCTTTTCTTCGAGCCCACCGATATTGGAAAGAATCTCGTTTTGCGCCACGACATCGGGCGGCGGGAATGAGTCGGGATATCTCGCCAAGTTATCATTGATGCGCTGATCCGCTTCTGCTTTGCTGAGTCCGGCGGCCTGGCGAGCCTGGTCCAGAATATCTTGAATCTCCGGCGTGAACTTCCCAACAGGTTTCCCAGATTGCTTGCGAATCTTCGTCGACGCCAATTCCTTTTCAATCTGCGAGCGCAAGTCGCGTTGACTCGCATCTTCAATCAAACGGTTAATACGCTGTTCCACATAGGGAAGCGCGTTCTTAAGCTGTTCTTGGTTCTGCACATTCTTGATCGTGCGCGTGAATTTGGCTTTATCGTTCAGACTCAAATCCGAACCCTCAATCAGACTGATAAGTTTTTCCTGTGAGTCCATGACTTCGGCCTTAGTCATCGACGCAGATTCTTTGGCAGCACGCGCCTGTGCTCGGAAAGATTCCTTGAGCGCCGTCGCCTCAGAAACCGTTGGAGATTTATCCACCTGGCCAGTATTCTCGCGGATATCGCCTTTTATACCAGGTTGAACGCGCGCGTATCCTTCGCGCTTATCTTTGGCGATTTGCTCTGCTTCGGGACGTAAGGAATCGATCGTTGGAGGCTTGTATCCTTCGCCGAATCCACGAAGGATGTTGTTCAAGTCGTCGCCGGTTGATCCTTCGGGAATCAAACCTTCGCGTGACATTTCCTCAGCCATTGTATCCAGCGGCCGGCCAGTGCGCTTGTTCTGGAATCGTTTCGGGAGTTGATTGTATTCTTCGTTTTCAACACCACCTTTATAGGGACGAATGCCGCCATTGTCGAGAACGAACCGTTCAATCTCCGATAATTGGTTTGCTTCGATATCGTTGGAACGAAGTCCGCGCGCTTCTTTCTTGATTGCAGCATCCGGCAATTGAACGCCTTCGACTCCCGAACTCGTTGGCTTTTGACGTTGAATTTCCAGTTCATTCATCAATGCTTTCGCCTGATCTTCCGGCAAATCGATGCTATGTGAATTCAAAATGTTTTTGACAGCTTCCAATGGCTCAGAACCTTCTTCAATTTTTGTTTCGTATTCTGGTCCGATGTCCTTTAAGAATTGCTGATTTTCAGCGTCAATCCCAGCCTTAGGACGCCGCGCTCCATATTTGTCGATAATATTCCTGGTAAAATATTTATCTTTCTCAGCATAAACCATGTTCTGCAAAGCCATGAATTCATTTTCCATGTCAGGATATTTGGCTTTCAACTGTTCGATCACTGCTGCACGATCGGTAGCGCCGGCCCTCATAATCTTGCCCATTTCATCGTGCATCTCTTGGAACAAAGATTTCGCCAGTTCGCCAGTGGCAGGTATGTTGCGCTCTGCGGCGTATTTATTTACGACAGCAGCAGCATCATTTCGAGCCTTGATGTAGTCAGGGTGTTCCGCTATACTGGGTTCAGATGAAACCTCAGCCCCCGGAAATATTGCATCCGGAGCAGCTTGATAAGCGCTCTGATTACTCTCAAGATTTTGAGGGGTTTGCGCAGTGGTATCAAGCTGTGTACGGGTCGCCTCAATCGCCGCAGTCTTCGCCGCCTCAGTCTTAATCGCTTCCTGAACGACGTCAGGATTCTTAACCATTTGATCCGCAATCATTGAACGCGCATTGTCGATATCGAGCGCTGAGACTCCAGCGTTGTGTGCTTCTTGAATTAGGTTGTCGAGATGTGCGGCGCCACCAGGATTAATGCTTCCCAGGATTCCCCCGCTGATGGCGCCAGAGAGAATCGATTCCGTCATTCCATCCCAAAGCTGACGGCTCTTATCACCACCGATTTTTGCCACGATGTTGTTGAATGGTGTCATCGCTGCACTGATTCCGGCAAACTCTGCGGCACCCTTCACTGTTGATTTCAACCCTTGTTCGCCAAACCCTTCAAGCGCTTTACCCATTGGAAGACTCATCAAGACGGTATTCCCTATTCCAGACACTGCCGCGGCGCCAGATGCGCGCGCCACCGATGAACCTTCTTCGCGGGAAGAATCATATTGTTCACCGGCGCCAACAAGCCCAATCATTCCAGCACCGGCAATAGGATTCCCCGTAGCAAGCGTGACCGCCGTAGCCGCGCCGAGTACCGGCAACCCCTGTGCGACTGACGCCGCCAAGCGCGTCCAAGATGGATTGGATGTAAACGAGCCGCGGAATAATTCTGGGTCCGGCGCTTCGAATCCGTTTGTTTCTCTTGCGTGAATGAAATCGATGGCCTTCTGTCCGTACTCAGCGAGGCTTTTCCCGACGTTTTGTACGAATTCTGGCTCTGGAGTGATTCCAGTTCCTTCGCCGTGTTGCAAGGCTTCTCCGGTCCATTTGAGCAGCCCCGCGACACCGGTGCCAATGTTCTCGACGCCGCGCACCGCCGCCTTTGCCACTTCACCAGCCAATTGAGGTTTAAAGTTCTCGAACGCATTGACGCCAGTTCCAAATACGGCGTTCTGCAATAATTTCGCCGTGTCCTCGGCTAACGGGAGAGCATCCGTATGCCAGTCGAAGCGAGGCCGGCCGTAAATCTGGGTTTGAACCGCGTCGTTGACCTGATCGTGGGACATATCTGCCGGATGACCGACAACCACATTTTTGTCTTCTACATAGGTATTTGCCTGTGGGACAGGAGGTTGACTGATCTTCGCTTCGACCGGTTGCTGAAAATCAGAATCACTCAGCGCAGTTGGCGATGAAGTTTCTGGCGCCGCGAAATCTGCGTCAGTTAAGGTTTGTTCTTGGGCAGCCATTTACCATCCGCTTGACGTACGTAAACGATTCCATTCTTTTTCTGTTCATCGCCTGGTTTGAATTGAACGGTAGGCGCGTTCAATGTTTGATCCGGCTTCAATTTCGATGTGGTAGTCGATGCCTCGCGCGGACCAGACTTCTGGTTTACGACATTGTTGGTCAAATCAGCCTTCCCAACCAAAGATGGGTTTTTTTGATAAACGGTTCCACGAATAGAATTTTGGGCCAGAGCAGGGACATCTTCTGGCTTTGTCCCGGGATTCCCGGCAGTACCCATAAAACGCATCAATGCCGGAGCAGCATCCGCACCAACACGTGATGCTTGATCTTTAATCCAATTTAAAGCCGCTTGAATATGCCCGACCTTTTCCGGCGCCTGAACAAAATTTGGGTCGGTCCAAGAAACGATTTTCTTGAAATCTTCTGGGTCCAACTTATCGACATCGGTAATCGCATCACGTCGCAATTGCAAAGTTTTCTGTGTGCGTGAAAAAACATCGCCGGTTTGCGCGTCGCCCCATTGCTGAATCAAACGGGTGACTGTGTTATTTTTTACCGCTTCCGATGCTGTTGGATTTCCAATATTATTCACCGCGTGCTGAGCGGCACGATAGAATCCATCCGAAATCTTGTCCTTGTTCTGTTCAAGCCACGTTTGCGTCAATTGACCATTTGCAAGTAACCCAGCACCGGACGCTTCGTTCTTGTCGATCGAATCCTCTTGTGCGCGAAAACGCATGTCGACCTGGCGACGTGTTTCATCGCGCAAACCTTTATCGGTGATATCTTCAATCTGCTTCGTTATCTTCGCAGAATCATAGGAGATCCCACCGTTGTTTGAATTCAATGCACCAGCCATAAAGCCGGCAGCATTTGACTGAGCCTTTGCAACTAATGTTTCTTCATCAATCTGCTTCGTAATGCGATCATATTCTTTTCCAAGGATTTGGCCTTTATTCGTGTTGTAATACGCGAGCGCCTGGAATGGTTTTTTATCATCAAGCAACCGGTTAATCGCAGTGACGTGCGTATCGCTCGCGGCATTATCGATTTGCTCTTTGAGCTGTTCTGGAGGCCACCCATTCCTTTGAGCATATAACGTCAAAGCCGCTTTTTGAGTTTGGATTTGAACATTGGAATTTTTCTGGCTCGGGTTCAGGCTGACACTGTGCTGTGCGTTAGCGATAGATGAATCAGTCACTTCTTTGTCGTAAACTTTTGTCTGAGCTACGATGTGTTCTTGAACTTGTTCGTTAAGAGCATTGTAAATACTCCCAGACAAATGTCCAAATGAAATTTTCTGTGCGTCGTTGTTCAATCCCTGCGTGATATTGGAAATTCCATCTTTCCACTTCGCATCCACGTAATCAGTAGATCCAAGCGCGTCCTTCCCAGATTTTGTCATGAATCCGTGCTGTGGATTGTAGGCCAAATCTTGCGCGAGAGATTGCGCTTTATTGTGGGCATCAAGAACCGCAACTTGATCGGCCTTTTGTTTTTCCTGATCGTAAATATCGAAACCAGCCTGAGTTAATCCATGTGCAGCCTGAGCGACACGATCAAGACTTTGACCACCACCAAATGCTTCGAGCGGCGCCTGGTCGCTTACACGCGGAGACGGTAAAGGAGCTTGAGCAACTTCGGGAGAATTGTACGTTGGTACTTGTGGCACGCTTTACTCCTTACGCTTGACTGAATTTATAAAGGCCACTCGTAACGTCTCTGGCCGTATCGAGTCCACCCGTTATCAAAGTGTTTCGTGATTCATTATCGGCGCCCAAGCGTGCCAATCTCCCTTTCGCACGGTCATCAATAGCGTTCGTTTTGAATCCCCATGCCTCACGCCACGCATTGCTTCGAACAGTCATGGCATCGAGTGTTGCATTCTTACCTGTCTCGTCTTGGAGATCGGCAGCAGTACCGGAGTTAACATCAACACCTTGACCAGCGAATCCCGCTCGCTGGCTTCCCTGTATGTCGGTTCCTTTCTGAAAAGTCTGATCGGCTTTCACGTTCCCACGGTTGATGGAATCCGTAGCATTTAAATCAGCGATCCGTGCGTTTGCCTCATCCATTTGCTGCGTGTACTTCCCCTGCGCTTTTAAAGCCTGAGATTTCGTGTACGAAGTGTAAATATCCGTTGCAGCATTTACGGCTGTCAAAGCAAGAACAGCGGCACCCATTATTGACCTCCAGTTGGAATCATGCCAGTTGGAATCGCGGCAAGGATAGAAAGTGGTAATGGATCAACTTGGCGAACAAAAATGCTCCCGGTTTCACTCCATTCAGTTTTTATGTTCACGTCGACCGGACCCGTTTTAAGATTGGTCGGTTGATCGAATTTCTCCAGATATCGAATAACGAATTCTTCCAGTTCAGACAAATCATCATCGGCTGTCGGGTCAAAGGTTCCAGCGAATATTCCACGGCTCGATTCTACGTACAAAGTGACGTTCGTTATCAATTTCTTTTTGTCTTCGAGCGTTTCGCCGCTGGGAGTTTCTATATCCAGTGTTTTAAAATCAGACGTAATCGGCAACCCGATGTGAACCACTGCGTAAACATTGGGCAATGTCACGGCGCCACCAGCAACAACAAACTTGGGGTATGCGGAATTATTCGGGCTCGCAACAACGAATCCATCACCGATAATGGAAATAGTCTGTCCTTCCAAGTGATCGAGTCCAGCAAAAGTGTCAACCGCTTTTGACCATGAAGTCGTAGCCACATTTCTCAAGGTAGACGGAACCGTTGCTTGCGTTTTTCCAGTAACCACATTGGCACTCGTGAACGCTTTGATTGAGAATTTAATTTGTGTCCCATCTGGAGCGTACACGAAAATTGAATTTCCAACGTCACTAGCAGAGAAGATTGGG
>JAYVEZ010000435.1:0-2321 GCA_043773645.1 Cytophagales bacterium | reverse complement strand
ACAACTTTGCACTTTGGGTATTTAGCTTTCACTTTGTCGATGATGGTCTGAAGGTTTGTTCGTGTTTGGTCAATGGGCAAGCCACGCAGACCGTCATTGCCACCCAGTTCCAAAACGAAGATGTCAATCGGCTGCCGGAGGATCCAATCGATTCTGGCGAGGCCACCCGCCGTGGTCTCACCGCTGAGGCCGGCGTTAACCACCTTGACGTTGGCCCCCTTCTTGATCAGCGACTTTTCCACCAGGGCAGGGAATGCTTCCTCGGGTGATAATCCGTAGCCTGCGGTCAGGCTGTCGCCAAAAAAGAGGATGACTTTGAGTGAGGAGGTCTGAAAAATCAGGGCAGTCACAATAAAGAGGAATATCTTGCCGACCATATTGAAAGAAGCTTGCTTTGCAGCAATTTTAGGTAATTAACGTCTTATTCTCAGATCCGTTTAACATTCTATGGCAGAAATACTTTTATCAGCAGAGAACCTTACAAAAGCTTACCCTTCAGGCGATAAGAAACTGGTTGTGCTGGACCAGGTGTCATTTACAGTAGAGCAGGGCACAAGGCTCGCGATCATCGGACCCTCTGGAAGCGGTAAGACCACCTTATTGGGTCTTTGCGCCGGACTGGATGTACCCTCCAGCGGAACGGTTTCACTGATGGGCTTTAAGCTCAACGCCATGGACGAGGATGACCGAGCCTACTTGAGAAACCAATTCACGGGATTTGTCTTTCAGAACTTTCAGCTGCTTTCTACCCTCACGGCGCTTGAGAATGTAATGGTACCCCTGGAGCTTCGCGGTGAACGACATGTTCAACCCAAGGCCATGGAACTGTTGGAGAGGGTTGGGTTGGGCGACAGGCTACATCACTATCCTACCCAACTCTCCGGCGGCGAGCAACAACGCGTGGCCATTGCCCGGGCGTTTATCACTTCGCCAAAGATTCTTTTCGCAGACGAGCCGACAGGAAACCTGGACGAAGAAAATGCCCAGCAAATCATCGACCTTTTGTTCGGAATTAATGGTGAGGAAAAAACAACCCTCATATTGGTTACACACAACCTCGACCTGGCCCAGAAAACTGACCGCATCCTTCAGATGAAAGGCGGAAGGATTGTCGATGAAAGAAGAACGCTGGTGTCATGATAGAATACATCCTGAAAATCAAGCGCAAGGTATTGCCGGTATGGCGCGACCGCTGGGTCTGGAACATGGCCTGGCGCGATGCGCGACATAATTTTTCACGACTTTTCCTGTTGATTGCTTCGCTCATTACGGGCATTGCTGCTGTCGTCTCCATAGGATCACTGAACTATTCTTTGAAAGAGGCATTGAATCAAAACGCCAAAGAGTTATTGGGTGCGGATTTGGTAATCAACAGCAATAAGAAGTTCGAAAAGGACATTACTGGCTACCTTGATACAGCCAAACTGGTCACGGCAGGAGATGCTGAAATGGCCTCCATGATCATGTTCATGAATACTGGCCAGTCAAGGCTGGTGAAACTTACCGCGTTGTCGGGTGACTTTCCTTTTTATGGAAAGTTGGAGGCTCAACCCGCCAATGCATACGACCTGATGAAGACGGGCCGTTATGCCATGTTGGATGAATCTCTGGCCAGGCAATTTGAAGTGAGTTCAGAGGATTCCATTAAAGTGGGAAACACAATTTTCAAAGTGGCGGGTGTGGTCACTAAAATTCCCGGGGGTGGAGCATTGACTTCTACACTGGCACCATCGGTGTATATCGCCATGAAGGCGCTCGACTCCACAGGACTGGTACAGTTTGGAAGTCGTGTGAACTACAGCCTGTTTGTGAAGACCAAGAACGAGAAAGAGACGGAAGCCACCATCACCGCCATCAAACCAATCACCAAGAAGTCAGGTTACTCGTATGAGACGGTGGAAGGACGAAGGGAGGGATTGGGAAGGAGTTTTGGATCTGTTTACCAATTTTTTTCGCTGCTTGCCTTCATTGCCTTGATTCTAGGATGTATCGGTGTGGCCAGTTCGGTGCATATCTACGCCATGGAAAAGCGCGACGAAGTGGCTGTGCTCCGGTGCATTGGATCTTCAGGTTGGCAGGCATTCAACATATATTTTATTCAGGTTTTTTTCCTGGGCCTTTTGGGGAGCAGCATCGGCGCCGCCTTGGGTGCGGGTATTCAAAAGATTATTCCATTGGTCTTCAAGAATTTTATTCCGGTTGAATTGCCTTTTGCAATCTCCTGGGAAGCCGTAGCGGAAGGTTTGCTGCTCGGTGCGGTAGTATCCGTGTTGTTTGCCATCCTTCCATTGGTTGCCATACGGTTTGTCCCACCGCTGACG
>JAYVEZ010000434.1:0-2865 GCA_043773645.1 Cytophagales bacterium | reverse complement strand
CTCACGGCCGATCTATCAGAAGTAAAGACTTCTTCGAACCAGCATGGTCAGGAGAAAGAAGAATCACTTCCCGCCATCAGAAAAGCGCTCATCCTCACGGAAGAGATGCTGAATAAAAATCAGGTGACACTTTTAGTTGGCGAAAAACAAGTATTTAATAAGGCTGGACAGGAGTTGGCGGTCCTTGCGGTAGAGGAGCCGGGCATTCATCTAGTGACCCTGTCATTGATTAAATCACTGGTGGATCAAAATGTAGAAGATTCCGAAATGACATCAGTACTGACCAGAATCAGGAAAGACCTTTGGAAAGTATTGCCTGATGAAGCGCTTTCCCCTACCCGGCAACCATCAACCACCCACGTGCTGGACCAAAAGTTTTTGAGGAGCCTTGACGCGATGACCCATGAATAACCTCGGGCTCAGCATTGATCCGGTTTTTCCTCTATGGGCGGTGGCTGCGATGGCGTTGCCAGCATTCATATTTTTCATCTGGAAAGAGCTCAAACGCATCCAGCGGTTTTTGATTTGGCGAATCGCCGCGCTGACATTCATGTTCGTTTCCCTCCTCGCACTGATCGTTCGTCCCTACTACCAGGAGGAGCAAGTCGTAAAGGACAGGTTGTTGCTCACGGTCGGTTATGACAAATCGAAAGTTGACAGCCTGCTAAAAATCAATCCCTCCTTTGAAATTACCCGGACAACAGAAGCTGAAAGCTACCGGCCGAATGAGGTAATCATGAACTATCAGGAAGTCACCGGCCAATCAAATGCATGGCGATTTGTAGCCGGACAAGGATTGCCTTCGTACGCATTCGACCCGAACGACACCACAGGTTTTGATTTTATTCCAGCAGCGCCACCGACAGGGATTACTCAATTATTTTTGCCTGGTCACATCCACGCCAATCAACAAAATACCATTCAGGGAACGTTTCTCACCCATGGCAAAATAACACTTTCACTCATCAGCCCCCGGGGAGTTGAAGATTCAGTCCTACTCACGGGCAATAGTACCCTTCCATTCGCGCTTTCCTTTACACCCAAGCAGGCAGGCAGATTTGTGTATTCCCTGACGGCACACGAAGGCGGAAAGATTATTTCAAATGAAAAAATACCCCTTGACATCCAGGCGCAGCGACAAATTCAGATCCTGTTTCTCCAAAAGTTTCCAACGGCTGAAACGCGTTATTTGAAAAATTACCTGGCGGGACAAGGCCATGCGCTGGCATTGCGTTACCAAACATCGCAGACCCAGTTCAATTACGAATATGCCAATCGTCCCGCCACACGAATCGGTCGGCTCACGTCCAATGTGGTCGAGTCATTTGACTTGATATTCTTAGACAGCAGGGTAATGAATGAATTGAATGAGGGTGAAAAGAACACATTGGACAAAGCCATTCAGGATGGTCTTGGCGTAATCCTATTGCTGGACGAGATTCCAAAAAAGGAAACCTTCATCAACCGGTTTCTTCCAATCATCGCCTCACCCGCCTTGCATGACACGGTTCAGGTTCGGCTTTCAGACGCACGCCTTCGCACCCTCTCTTTTCTACCTCTTGAAATTTCCCTCCGACCTGACGTTCACCCCATTACGTCAAGCCATGACAAAATACTTTCTGGATATGTCTACTTGGGTGCCGGCAAAGTTGGATTTCAACTGCTGCGAGAGACATACAGGCTCCAACTCGAAGGCAATACCGCCAATTATGCTTCCCTTTGGTCCCCACTCATTGAACATACCGCAAGACGATTGGCTGAGCTGAACAAAATTCGCGTCACGACGCCTTTCCCCTATTTCACCAATGAGCCCATGAACATCGAGGTTATTTCATCGGGTACTCAACCCACTGTGCTTGCAGATCTTACTTCATTGCCTTTGACTGAGGATGTGGTCGTGGATGACTTGTGGCTGGGAAAGACCTGGGCAGGCGAACCGGGGTGGCATGAATTCTCAGTCAAAGGCGATTCCGCAAGGATGTCATACTTTGTCGCGGCGAAAGGTGATTGGAATACACTGCGGGTTGCCAACCAATTAAGAGAAAATGCCATCCATGCAGCAAGGGGTCCCGTGACCCATAACCAAAGCTATCTTCAGGATAAACCAATTCCCCGGGTTCTGTTTTTCCTTATTTTTCTCTTCTCTGCAGGATTCCTTTGGCTCGCACCGAAAATCTAGGTAAACTAACCCAATGCCGCCGGATACTAGATTTTTTTACCTTGTGTGACTAAACCCGTCAAAATAGATTCTACTAAGCATAAAATAAAATCACTCTTATGAAATTACATCTCGTGATGATCCTTGCCCTGATGATGGCTTCCTGTGGAAATCGGGACAGCAGAAGCAAAGCCATGTCTAAAGAATCAGCCGGGGCAAGTAGTTTTGAGGAGGTCTCTTCAAAAATGGACTTCTCTCCAACGGAGCAGCCAACTACAAAAGTACCGGAGGCTACGCAACGTCAGCTGATCAAAAACGGCCAATTAAGTTTTGAAACAACCGATGTAAAGAAGACGAAAATAGAAATCAATAGTCTCTGTGACGGACTCAAGGCCTATGTCTCATCAGAAACACAAAACAATTCCGGCGACCGGCTCAATTACAGCCAGGTTATCCGTGTGCCGGCCAATCAGTTTGATAATCTTCTTTCAAAAATTGAATCGCTGGCCTCGAAAGTGGATGACAAGAACATCACCACCGAAGATGTTACAGAAGAGTTTATCGATCTGACCGCACGTTTGAAAACAAAAAAAGAACTGGAGTCGCGCTATCGCGAAATCCTGATGCAAGCCAAAACGGTTTCCGACATCCTGGCCATTGAAGCCCAGATCGGGGGTGTGCGCGCTGAGATTGAATCCACCGAGGGC
>JAYVEZ010000433.1:0-4895 GCA_043773645.1 Cytophagales bacterium | reverse complement strand
GCCTGCTTCAAGCGGGACTACCCTCAAATGATTTCACTGGCAGAAGAATTTCATGAATTCGACAGGCAAATGCAGCAGTCGATGTTGTATCACACCCTGACCATGATGCGCGAGTCGTTGCTTGCACTTTCAGGAGCCGACACCCTCCTCCGCAGCCGCAATGGTGAGCAAAAGTTTGTGCAGGATTTCAGCAAGGTGATGACCGTGTCAAAAATCGAGCGAAGCAACCAGCTGGTAACAGAAGCAACCTACCATTTGGAGAGAAATGGCAGCGCCAAGATGATTTTTTTGGACCTTTCCCTTCAGTTATCAAAGGTTATGACCGGCTGAGGCCTTTTCATTTTCCCAAACCTGATCTATTTTTACCAACTTAAAATAATTCTGTACATGACACGGACCATCACCCTTCTCCTTTCACTCATTCTGCTCAGTACAAGCTGTGCCCAGGACAAAAAAGATTTTGTCGTCACCATTAAAACTTCCTATGGGGACATGGTCGCAATTTTGTATGATGAGACCCCCCAACACAAAGCCAATTTCATCAAGCTGGCCAAGGAGCATTATTTCGACAGCACCCTTTTCCACCGGGTTATTCCGAATTTCATGATCCAGGGTGGCGATCCCAAATCGAAAAATGCAAAACCTGGCGAGCGGTTGGGAATGGGTGGGCCTTCCTATACCATACCGGCAGAGTTCAATCCAAACTTGTTCCATGAGAAAGGCGCGCTTTCCGCTGCCCGCACGGAGAATCCTGAAAAAGCTTCCAGCGGCAGTCAGTTTTATGTGGTGCAAGGCGCGGTGATGTCACCTGTGGACGTCGAAAATATGAAATTCGATCAGGCGAAAATCATGGGCGGCCTTCGCAAAATGTTTGAGAGCCCAACGTACAAGCCCCTCCTGGATTCCCTGAACCAACTGTACTTTTCCGGTGATATGGTGGCATACCAAAAACGAATCATTGAATTGGCTCCCCGGGTTGAAAAGGCAACAGGCACCAAAGTCACAAAGGAATTCTCTGAGGAGAAAAGAAAAGCATACACAACCATTGGCGGCGCACCCCACCTCGATGGAGACTACACCGTGTTTGGCAAAGTCATCAAAGGCATTGATGTAATTGACAAGATCGCCGCCGTGCAAAGGGATGCCAATGAGCGCCCGCTTGAAGATGTCAGGATCACCATTTCAGTGGAAGAAATGTCGAAGAAGAAGATTACCAAGGAGTACGGTTACATCTATCCTTCAAAACCAAAGTGATGAGAATCCTCGTCACAGGCGCCAATGGACTGTTGGGCCATAAGTTGATCCTGTTGCTCACGCAGGATTCGTCTGTGGAAGTTATCGCGACGGCCCGTGGTCCGTTAAAGTATTTCCTATCCAAGGGGTTGGCAGAAATACTTGATGTGACTGATGCCATCCAAACAGAAAGGGTCATTACGTCACTAAAGCCGGATGTTGTTATCCACACAGCAGCGATGACCCAGGTGGACCAGTGCGAAACCGAAAAGGAGAAGTGTTGGCTCAACAATGTAACGGCCGTTGGCAATCTGGTACAAGCTTGTGAGAAAACTGGAGCGCACCTCATCCACCTCTCCACTGATTTCATTTTTGACGGCACGCAAGGCCCACTGGATGAAACCGCCAAGCCAAACCCGATCAGCTATTATGGACAAAGCAAATTGGCAGGCGAAGAGATTGTTCAAAAGAGCAAGCTCACGTGGACGATTCTAAGAACCGTGCTGGTCTATGGAGTGACCCCCGACATGAGTCGCTCCAACATTGTGTTGTGGGTGAAGAAGAGCCTGGAGGAGGGCAAGAGCATCAATGTAGTCAATGACCAATGGCGCACTCCGACGTTGGCCGAAGACCTCGCCATGGGTTGCCTGCTGGCGGCAAAAAAGGGAGCTCAGGGAATTTATAACATATCTGGTGAAGAGATGATGACGCCGTATGATATTGCTGTTCAGACGGCGCATTTTTTTCACCTTGATTCGACGTTGATAAAAATCACCGATTCGACACAATTGCGTCAACCTGCGGCGCGTCCACCCAGAACTGGATTCATCGTAGAAAAAGCAAAACGTGAACTCGGATATCGGCCGCATACATTTGAAGAGGGGCTTGCGGTGATTAAGGGAATGCTAGTCTAGTTTAGCCACAGATTACAATTCCATATCACGTAAAAACTATGCTAATAACATTTTGAAAATAAACCTTGCCACAGATTTCACAGATTTCCACAGATGTGCAGCTGCGCTGCATTCATGTAATTTCTATTTAGGGTTAATGATTTCTCTCTAATCTGTGAAAATCAGTGTAATCTGTGGCTAAAGTCTCCACGCAATTCACCTTGCTACTTCCATCTATTCTTCTAATCTTCACGCACCAACGTTAACGATCAATTATGTCATCCACAGAAAATCGCGGTCAATGGGGTTCCAAGTTTGGTTTTATCATGGCGGCGGCCGGATCTGCCGTCGGACTCGGTAACATCTGGAGGTTTCCTTACCTGACGGGTGAAAACGGAGGAGCCGCCTTTGTACTGATCTATGTATTGTGCGTTGTCTTCGTGGGGGCACCCATGCTCATCAATGAGATCACCATCGGCCGGTTGACCGGGAAGAGCCCCGTGAGTGCGTTGCGCAATATGGGAGCCAATTCCGTATGGACCTTCCTGGTAGGGGTGCTACCGCTCATTGTGACCTTCGTCGTGCTCAGCTATTACAGCGTCATCGCCGGCTGGACGGTAGGGTACATTTACAATTCGCTTCTTTCTGTTGACATTACCTTTGCTGAATTCATTGCCAATCCTGCTTTTGTTATCCCACTGAGTGCCTTTGTCATCCTGGCTACAGCCTGGATTGTATTGGGTGGCGTATCGGGTGGCATTGAAAAAGCAACCAAGATCATGATGCCGGCGCTGTTTGTGCTACTGGTCATTGTCATCATCCGCAGCGTGACCTTGCCCGGTGCTGAAAAAGGAATTGAGTATTATCTCGTACCCGACTTCACCAAGATCACCGGAAAGGTGATTCTCGACGCATTGACGCAAGTGTTCTTTTCGCTGGGTATCGGTTGGGGTATGATGATCACGTACGGCTCCTACCTTCCCAAGAATCAAAACATTGTTTCTGCCAGTTTGTGGGTTGGCGCCATGGATACTTCTGTTGCCCTGCTCGCCGGACTGATGGTTTTCCCCGCGGTATTCGCGTTCAACGGATCAGTCAGCCAGGGGCCTACCCTCGTCTTTACGGTGCTCAGCGATATTTTTAAGGTGATGCCATTCGGCCATGTTGCCGGAGCGCTTTTCTTTCTGTTGCTGTTCTTCGCCGCCATTACTTCCACCATCTCGATGCTGGAAGCACCATCAGCTTTCTTCATTGACAACAAGCAGTGGAACCGGAAGAGGGCTGCCTGGACCGTGGCCATTGCCGCTTTTTTGTTTGGCATTCCCTCCGCGCTTTCCACCGGTAGTTCTGAGTTTCTCTCACACCTCACCGTGAACATTCTTGGCATACAAGTCACCAGTGTGATGGATATTCTTGATCACCTATTCGGTAAACTGTTTATGATGCTCGTGGTACTTTCAACATGTATTTACACCGGATGGTTTTACAAGACGCAATTGCTTGTGGATGAGATTGCCCTGGGTGCCCCGAGGTTCCTGACCGACAGGATTCTTGGATTTTCACCTGCGCAGATCTGGGTATTCGCCATCAAGTACATCTGCCCCGTGATTATCGGGCTGGTGGTGCTGAATGTGCTTGGGGTGTTTGGGTAGTGGGTATTGGCTTTTGGCTATTGGCCTTTAGCAGTACCTGGTATTTATCAATTCTTAGTTCTTAATTTTCTCTGTCAAGCAATTCCACAATGGGTTGCCCTGTGCATCCACTGGGGAACTTGATCCTGAGCATGACAGACAGCGTCGGCGCAACATCAGTAATTGTATGAAACTGCGATGAACTTCCTTTCTTTACGCCCCAACCATAAAAAATGATTGGCACGTGGGTGTCGTAGCTGTAGCCCGATCCATGGGTTGTGCCCACGTTGCTGCCCCAATTGGTCCAGTGTGGTTCCAGAACAAATGCAATATCACCGGAGCGCTTGTGATTGTAACCCCGCACCACACTTCCTTTTATGCCCTTCGCGCCAAAGTCAGAGGCACGGAGAAGCGCGGCGGGAAAGACATCCGCTACACCTTCCTGCTGCATAAGGTACTGACTGATCAACTCCGTGGCAACCAGCAAGTCGATACCGGAAGATCGCAGACTGCCTGTAAAGGCCTTGTGGTTAAGGAAAATCTGGTCATTGTATATCTTCTCGATGAGTGAATCCGTGCCTGGCATATTTTTTCTCAGGAATTCATTCAGGCCTTTTTCAACACTGGCTGCAGGTAGTATCCCTGCAGGAATCTTGTTGTCCTTGAAGTATTGGGGAACGTCGGCCACCGCATGGTCTGCCGTAAGGAATACAGCATAGCGGCCCACTCCTACTTTCTCGTCGAGGTCCGCCAACAAGTCTGCAATGTTTTTGTCAAGCCGCAGATAGATGTCTTCCAGTTCAACCGCATTGGGTCCCATGGCATGACCTACATAGTCAGGACTGGAATAGGAAATCGCGAGGAAATCTGTCACATCATCTTTTCCCAGCTCCTCACCTTCGATGGCTGCTTTGGAAACATCCGTCAGCAAGTCATTTCCGAATGGTGATGAAACGATTAATTCAAGGTTTCCAGACTTGCCCCGGATGTCTTTTAATTTGTATGGGAAGACCGGCTTCTCAGCCGCGCCCTTCCAGCGTGATTCATACGGTGAGTCATCCGGACCGCTTTCAGTATACTGCGCCACCGGCAACAGTGTATTCCAGTCTTGATTGGCATACTTCTCTGCAAGGTTGAG
>JAYVEZ010000432.1:0-7005 GCA_043773645.1 Cytophagales bacterium | reverse complement strand
CTTTGAAGAATTGCACGAAACTCCATTTCACACAACACAGATTTTTCAGTTTTGTCTATTTCAACGAGTGTCCCTTAGCTAAGGTCTTGAAACCACATCTTGGTCGCATCCAATTCTTCCCACAATCCCTGTAGGGGAGCAAGCTTTGAAAATAAACTTTTAAGGTCTTCCGGGATGCTCGCACTTCTGCGTGGATCAAAATTGTTCTTATCCTAAATGGTTTTGGCCAAAGCCGACGATGATGATATCCACGTAGCAAATATTAAGTATTACTTAATGAAATGGATGTAAATAACTGTATAAGAGTTTTATATAAATAAAATATGTCCACTACTTCTGTTGCAGTTTACCTGAGGGATAGCTAGCCTGGTTGGTCGCTTCAAACCATTCAAATTCACGGGTAAAGTCCCTTTGCACTGACTAAAATCATTATTTCTGATGATAACTGACAGGGGGCAGGGTTGACAGGCACGTTACTTTCATGGCATCATACTAAGTGCCATGAAAACCAATAAATACATTAACACGGACGGCAACTCAGCCGTTGCAAACGTCGCTTACGGGTTCTCCGAAGTGGCAGCCATTTACCCGATCACCCCTTCATCCGACATGGGGGAAAGGGCGGATGGTTGGGCCGTCGAAGGCCGTAAGAATATCTTCGGCGAAAAGGTCGATGTGGTTCAAATGCAATCCGAAGGCGGCGCAGCTGGCGCTATTCATGGTGCTGTTTCAGCCGGAGCACTCGCTACTACATTTACAGCCTCACAGGGGCTGATGCTCATGGTTCCGAACATGTTTAAAATGGCCGGTGAGCTTTTACCCGTGGTCTTTCACGTTTCTGCACGCTCCCTGGCATGTCAGGCACTCTCCATTTTCGGAGACCACTCCGACGTCATGGCGACCCGAGGAACTGGATTCGCCATGTTGGCGTCATCCAGTGTTCAGGAAGCTCAGGATATGGCGGTGATATCCCACTTAGCAACACTTGAAACCAGAATACCCTTTCTTCACTTCTTTGATGGATTCCGCACATCGCACTCCATTCAAAAGATCATCCCCATTACCTACGAGGAAATGCGCAGCATGGTGGACATGAAGTATGTTGAGGAGTTCAGGGCTATGGCTTTGAAACCTGAAGCACCTATCTGTAAAGTGGGTGCCCAGAATCCGGACGTGTATTTCCAGGGAAGAGAAACGGTCAACAAATTCTACGACGCTTGTCCGGGAATTGTGAGGAAGTACATGAAACTGTTTGGCGAAAAGACCGGGCGTCAATACAAATTGTATGAATACATTGGCGCTCCCGACGCAGAAAAGATCATCATCGCCATCGGTTCAGGCACTGAAACAATTGAAGAAACGATCAACTATTTGGGCAAGAAAGGCGAAAAAGTCGGATTGCTAAAGTTGAGACTTTACAGGCCGTTTGCTTTGGAAGATTTTCTGAAAGAGATACCAAAGTCAGTCAAGAAAATTGCTGTGCTGGACCGGACCAAAGAACCTGGCTCCCTGGGTGAGCCGCTTTATCTGGATGTTGTGGCAGCCTTGGCAGCAGGCCAACGATCTGGCATTCGTGTGATCGGCGGACGATACGGATTGTCCTCAAAAGAATTCACGCCCGCCATGGTGAAAGCTGTTTATGACCACCTCGATAATAATGGCTGGCACAACTTCACCGTAGGTATCAACGATGATGTTACCAAGAAGTCCATTGCTGTCAAGGAAGATATTGATGCTGAACAAAAAGGAATTGTTCGCTGCAAGTTCTGGGGCTATGGCTCCGATGGTACCGTCAGTGCGAACAAGAATGCCATCAAGATCATCGGCGACAGTACTGATTTGTTTGTACAGGGCTATTTCCAATACGACTCCAACAAATCGGGTGGATGGACCATTTCTCACCTGCGTTTTGGTAAAGAGCGCATTCAATCCGAATACCTGCTTAATAAAGTTGACTTCGTGGCACTGCACCGCGCTCAATATATAGGTCAATATGATATCCTGGAAGGTATCACAGAAGGAGGGACCTTCCTCTTTAATACCAGCCAAAAGCCTGAGAGTATTTTTAAGATGTTCACCAAGGACATGCAGGAAACCATCCGAAAGAAAAAGGTCAAGGTATTCGCCATCGATGCCTCGAAAATTGCAAAGAGTGTGGGTTTGGGAGGGCGCATCAGCTCTGTCATGCAGACCGCCTTCTTCAAAGTATCAGGTGTGCTGCCGGAAGCCGAAGCCATCGAATTGATCAAGAAGTTTGTACAGAAACAATTTGCACGCAAAGGCCCTGAGATTGTAGAAATGAATTGGAAGGCGATTGATGCTTCTGCTGCTGCGGTAATTGAAGTCCCCATACCGGAAGTATCAGACAAGTTTGCAGAGATCGCGACGGTAGTGCCTGCAGGATCAGGTTGGTTCGCGGACAACATCATCGATCCCATCCTGCGGCTTAAAGGGGATAATATTCCGGTTTCACATATGCCTGTGAACGGGGCAGTTCCAACCGGCACCAAGCGCCTTGAATATAGGGGCGTACCAGGCAACCCGGCCACCTGGATTGAGAAACTGCCCTTCGTAAGCGAACCACAGGTTACTGAACCCTATATTGAATATCCTCCAAGCTGTTCCGGTTGCGGTGAAGTGCCTTATATCCACCTGGTCACCCAATTGTATGGGGACAGGATGATCATCGCGAATGCTACTGGATGTACTTCTATTTATGGAGGAACATTCCCAACGACACCTTATACAAAAGACAAGAATGGAAAAGGACCCGCATGGGCCAACTCGCTCTTCGAAGACAATGCGGAATTTGGATTGGGTATGCGACTGGCAGTTGACGCCAACCGCAGGCAGCTCAAAACCAATGTTGAAGCGCTCTTGACCACTGCCATCAGCAGTGGTCTGAAAGAAGCGCTACAAAAAGGACTCAGCCTTTACAATGAAGTAACCAACGAAGCCAAAGCAAATGCCGATGGTCTGAAACAACTGTTGGCCACAGAACAGAAGACATCCGGAAAGAGCCCGATCCTTGATAAGGTAATCGAACTTGAAGATTATTTTGTAGACAAGAGCGTCTGGATCTTTGGCGGCGACGGTTGGGCCTATGACATCGGCTTTGGCGGACTTGATCATGTCATGTCTACGAACCGCAATGTGAATATCCTTGTGGTAGACACTGAAGTATACTCAAATACAGGCGGACAGGCATCTAAGTCAACACCACGAGGTGCTGTCGCCAAGTTTGCTTCCGATGGCAAGAAGCTGGGCAAGAAGAATCTGGGCCTTATGATGTCCACCTATGGGAACGCGTATGTGGCATCCGTGGACATGGGGATGGACAGAGAAAAAACAGCTCTGGCTTTCGTGGAAGCAGAGAAGCACAATGGTCCTTCCATCATTATCGCCTATTCTCCCTGCATCGCCCATGGCTATGACATGAAGTTTGCCAAGAAACAATCTGAGAAAGCCGCCAAGTGCGGGTATTGGCCCATGTATCGTTTTAATCCCGATGCACGGAAAGAGGCTCAAAATCCTTTCACCTGGGACGGTGCCGACATCGATACAGGCTTCGAGGCGTATCTCGAGGAGGAAATCCGTTATAAGACCCTCAACCTTTCCAATCCTGAAGAAGCTAAACGGCTTATCAAACTGGCGGAACAAGACAACGATCAGCGGTTCAAGGATATCAAACATTTATCAGAAGTCTAAAGAGAAAATGATATGAGCATCAACCTATCAACCAATTATGGTGGCCTTTCGCTCAAGAATCCAATTGTCATTGGGGCGAGCAACCTGGTCACTGAACCGAACAACCTGCTCAAGCTTGAGCAGGCGGGAGTGGCGGCCATTGTTTATAAATCTCTCTTTGAGGAGCAAATCGAATTGGAGGCTTTGAACCTGGACCAGACGTTGGAAAATTACAAAGGCTGGGATGCTGAACACGATTCATTTTTCCCCAAGGCAAAGCACGCTGGGCCTGCAGAACACCTGATGCAGCTCAAGGAAGCAAAACGATCCCTCAGCATTCCACTTATTGGAAGCCTGAATTGCATCCACGACGAAACCTGGGTACAGTTTGCGCAGGAAATGGAATCAACAGGGATTGATGCACTCGAATTAAATTTCTACACCCATCCCAGCGATTTTGAAACCACCAGCGCCTCGATTGAGTCGGGACAAATTGAAACGCTCAGAAGGGTACGGCATGCCATCAAGATTCCAGTCTTTGTCAAGCTGAGTCCTTTTTATACCAATGCCTTACAACTGGTTCATCGGATGGACAACGCCGGCAGCAATGGTTTTGTATTGTTCAACAGACTGTTCCAACCCGATATTGATATTGACAAAGTGGAGCATTATTATCCATACAACTTCAGCAGTGAGAATGACGGCCGTCTGGCACTGCGTTATGCCGGCCTGCTTTACAAGAAGACCATGGGAAGCATCGTGGCCAATACGGGCGTACTTACAGGAAAGGATGTCGTCAAAATGTTGCTGGCTGGAGCCGATGCGGTTCAAGTGGTAAGTTCTGTTTATAAGAAAGGGATAAACTACGTCTCTACCATGTTGGAGGAACTCGAGGCGTGGATGAAGAAAAATGAATACGCTACCATTGCCTCTTTTAAGGGCAAGTTGTCCAAAGAAAACCTGACGGACCCTTTTGCCTACAAGAGAGCCCAATATGTAGACATCCTGATGAAGTCAGACGTCTTTGTGCACTATCATCCCAAGCATGGTGAACTGTCTTCAGACCACTATGATGATATTTAAACTAAACTCGAATAACTAAACAGTAAATTTTATGGCTCAGATTGGAATTTTCTTCGGCTCAACCGAAGGCAACACGGAAAGGGTGGTCGGTCAACTGCAACAAGCTCTTGGTGGCGAACCCAACGTTGTATTACACAATGTAAACTCAGCATCGGCCGAGGACATGCAGCCTTATCCCAACCTGATTTTGGCCTGCCCCACCTGGGAGATTGGGCAACTGCAGGAGGACTGGGACAGCTTCATTGACGAATTGGAAAATGTCGACTATGCTGGAAAGCGTGTGACTTACCTCGGTTTAGGTGATGCCGATGGTTATCCTGATACCTTTCAGGATGCCATGGGAATCATTCATGATCGCATCAAGGGCAAAGGCGCCAGTTTTGTGGGAGCATGGCCCAAAGACGGCTACAACTTTGAAGCCTCCAAGGGTGTCGTGGATGGAAAGTTCCTCGGACTCGCCATCGACGAAGACAATCAGAAAGACCTGACAGCCGGCCGCATTGAAAAGTGGGCGGCTCAATTGAAAGGAGAGTTTCAATAAGCGTTATGGCAGAGATCCGGTTTAAGAAACCTTCTTATCCGGTGAGTAAAGCCCTCCGTGGGTACCTTATGCTCACCCATCGTGAGATTGAGGTACCCATTTCTTATTCTGACTTGCTTCACCACCACAGCTCAGTCACCCTATTCGACAAGAAAGGGAAGGATACATTTTGGGAGACCCTGATCTATGGAGAATCCGACCGCAAGTTCATTCACGATTGCCTGCGGAAAATTTATGCTCAATTAAAGGTAGATGGGGATGTTGGCGTCATTGAACACCTGTACATCGATCGGGTAGATTATTGTCTCTATGCAAATACCCATCCTTTAAGAATCCGGATCGTTAACAAGCTGAATGATTTGTTTGACTATTTCTACATCAAACAAGCCGACATGTCGAGAATCTATGGCATGGAGTTGGAGCACTTGCTTTCACCTAACAAAATCAATTACCTGGTCAAGGGATCGACATTAATTGAAGAACATATTCAGGGAATCCCGGGCGATACTTTCATAAAAAACTTCCTGCCAAAACAGGAATTTAACCCCCTGCGGGTGGCCAAGGAATTTGTAAAATTCAACGAGCGAAGCCTTGTTCAATTGCTTGGGGATATGCGCAACGACAATTTTGTGGTAGAGGTAATCCCTGACTTTGACGACTTATACTTCAGGTTGCGTGCCATTGATTTTGATCAGCACTGCTATGAAGGTAGTCTCAAGATCTACATGCCTCAATATTTTAAAGAAAACAACCCCATCATCAACCTGGGATTCAAGAGCATGTCTCCTCTGTTGGAACTTCAATATCAACAAGAAGAACGCTCACGGTTACTGACCCGGGTACGTGCCGCCTCGGACTTACTCCCCGCCCTCATGACTGCCATCAAGAATGAAACCCTTTCCACCGAAGAAAATATTACCAAGTTGAGGAATGAGTTGTCGGAATTGTATGAAGATTCCAGGTTCGGGAATGCGAGAACCATGGGTGACTTGCTGATCATCAGTCTTCAAATGTTGGAGGCTCAACCTGTCCGGAAGAGAAATAAAATTAAGTCCTTCGCTGCATGACCTATGATTCTCCTTGCATCGAACAACCCGGGCTGGTAACCGCCCTAACTGCCGGCAGGATCAAAGTTGCCTTGCAGGGAAACGGGGGTTGCTCCACATGCCATGATGCTCTGTGTATGCTCGGTAAAAGTCAAGCCAGGTGGGTCGAAACGCCCAGTGGCAGTAATTCGTTGAATATTGGTGATACGGTTATGGTGAGGATAAACCGCGCTTCCGGCTATGCAGGCGTGCTCTGGCTTTATCTTGTTCCATTTGTCTTGATGGTGCTCACTTTGATCGGAATATTAAAGCTGGGACAACCTGAATCCCTTGCAGGGGTCATGGCAATTTTCGTTCTCGTTCCCTATTTTTTGGTCTTGTACATTTTTCGAAAGAAAATGGCAGCGCAATGCTGGGTTCAAATCATAAAAAAATGAACCAAGTCGTTCTTTATACGATCATTACATTAACTGGCATTGGAATACTTTCAGCCATTGTAATCTATTACGTCTCGAAAAAATTTGCGGTGATGGAAGATACCCGGATCGCTCAGATAGAACAGGTACTTCCGAACACCAATTGTGGCGGCTGTGGACAACCAGGCTGTCATGCCTTTGCACTTGCTGTTGTGAAGGCGGGGGACTTAAC
>JAYVEZ010000431.1:0-4908 GCA_043773645.1 Cytophagales bacterium | reverse complement strand
CACGAACGATGTGCTTCCCTCTACCACGCACCGTGTAAGTAAACCCATGAGCAGAGAGCTGTTTGGCAAACCCCGCATCAGCTTTCCCATGGCGGTGTATGTGTGGGAGGATGAGATACTTGAAGTCCTACCCAATACAGGCATTCCAAAGTATGAGCCGGTGCGGGCAGAAACTTTCCATACCCGGATCACCAGCAAATATTACGGTGACGATTATGCGAATTCAGGTACTCCTAAGTAAACTTCTATTGGCATTTAACCGCAAAGTTCGCAAAGATTTACGCCAAGGTCGCGGAGTTAGAGTTTGTTGACAACTCTTTTGATTCCATTCTTTAGAACCACTACGTTAAAATTCATCAATAGTCCGAGCTTACAATCTGAAAGCCTTAGATATGTTAGTATTTGTGCCATATGCACGTCGTTAAGCGCGTCAACAGATTTTAATTCAATTATAACACTCTTCTCAACCAGCAGGTCTACTCTATACCCACATTCTAACTTGACTTCGTCGTAAACTAAGGGAAGTCCTTTTTGTTTTTCGACCGAAAATCCCGCTTTGATCAATTCATAATAAAGACATTCTTCATAGGACGATTCCAAAAGCCCCGGACCAAGTCGCCTATGCACTTTAATTGCAAGACCAAGGATTGCATGGGAAAGCTCATTTTCTGTCATTCCGAAATATCCGAAGCCGCATCGTTTCCAACATGCTGTCGACCGAAATAGTCATGTTTTCCGCCAAACTCCCTTCATTCTAAAACGGATTGCGACCTTGGCGAAGGTCTTTGCGGACTTTGCCGTTAAGCATTTCGAATCAATCACGACCAGCTCTTCAATTTCTCAACTTCACTCAAACAGGTCTTGACTTCCTCTTCCGTGTTGATCATGCAAGGTGTTAACCGGGCGTAGCTGGTTCGGTATGGAGAGGTGTTGGCCACAATATTTTTGGCAAGCAGTTTATTCACCACATCTTCAGGTTTTCTTCCAATGACATCGAAACAGTTAATCCCTGCCGACAACCGCGTAGACACCGGCGTATGAAGTTTCACATGTTTCATCTCTTTCAATCCTTCCTTCAGCATGGTATTGAGTTGGTGGGTGCGCTCTTCAATTTTGGCTTTTCCGGTTTTCATATGAAAGTCAAATGCTTCATTCAATGCCCAGCGATGTTCAAATGAATGAAACCCACCTGGTGTATGAAGGTCGGAGAAATTGATTTTGCCTTCGGGAACCTGGCCCAGCCACATACCATAAGACATTCCACTGAATGCCGGAATGGTGGGAATGACCATGTCCCAGGAATCCTTTTTCCCCCAAAGTATACCGGTACCACGAGGACCGAAAATCCACTTGTGCGTACCGGCTGAGAAGAAGTCGCACCCAAGATCTTCCATGGTTACATTTTCGATCCCAAATCCGTGCACACCGTCTACACAGAAATAAATCCGGTCTGCTGGCGTCCTTTGGGTATTGACTTTATTTATTGCATCCGCCATATCGCGGATGGGTAATTTCATACCTGTACACGAATGCACCCAAGTCACAGCGACCACACGGGTCTTGGCAGTAATTCCATTCACCAGCCTGCCAACCAATTCATCCACGGTTGAAACACTTGGGTCTTCATACAACTTTATCCGTTTTACCGTGGCCTTGTTTTTCAAGGCTGCATATTCGAGTCCTTTTTCTGTCACATAGTGATCGTGGGTGGTGGTCAGTATTTCATCACCCTCTTTTAGTTTGAATCCAGTGTATAAAATGGCGAGGCCCATGGTGGTGCTGTCGGTGAGCACAATTTCTTCGGGGTCTGCGTTGAGATAGACGGCTGCCGACTGTCGCGCTCTTTTCTCCAGTTTGATCCAATTGTCTTCCCAGTATGCCACAGGATTTGCATCGAAAGCATTGCGGTGCATCTCAATGGCATCGCTGACCCACTTTGGATGGGAGGCCAGCAGCATTTGCGACATGGGTATTTTTCCAGGTGTAAACCGGAATTGACTTCGTATTCCAGCCCAGGTGTCGAGTGCAGCATTCTTGGCTGTTGCTGGCGGGATGGTAGGTAGAACAAGGGAGGCACCGATGGCCATGCCTGAACGGTTCAAAAAACTTCGTCTGTCCATAGTGGTGGGATGTGAAGCGAAGATAAATTTTTTCGCCCAGATTATACAAGGTGTATTATAGATATTCTCTACTGTGAGGGATACCAATAAAGTCTTAGCGGTAAAAACTCAAACCGCTGAGGCGCAGAGGCACAAAGATTTTATTCCTCCAGGTCTTTAGCCACCGCCTTGCCGGCAAAATAGTAAAGTGTAGCGGCAACCAGGCCAACAAAGACAATTGACCCCATCGCGTATCGCAGGGATTGATCGCCGACAGAAGATTTTAACCAATCACTCAGCATCCCCGCAACCAGGGGACCGCCACCCAGGCCGATGATATTGAGGATAAAAAAGAGAATGGATGAAGCAACTGCCCGCATGTTTGCGGGCGCCAGCGTATGGGCAATGGCTATGGCCGGAGCCAAATATATATTGCTTAATACGGTGGCTGGAAACATAAATGCAAACACCAGCATTTTTTGAGATGTGAACAGTGTTGCCAGGGTGAATGGGATGGAAGCAAGCACTGCAATCATAGGAATCCATAGATACCATTTCTTGTCTTTCCTTCCAAAGCGATCACAAAGCATCCCTCCACCAAACGTACCCAGTCCGCCACCAATGCCAATAATGAGTGCATTGGCAATGCCAATGTTCTGGCTGGACATTCCATAATAGCGGTAGAGAAAGGAAGGGAACCAGTTGAGAATACCATAACCAACAAAAGCCGTAAACCCTGTTCCCAATGCCAGAAAGACAAAGGATTTTTTAGCAAAGAGAAATCGGATAACGTCCCAAAGGGAAAGATTGAGACCCTCTTTTTTTATGGCGTCGGAAGAGCCACGAATGGGTTCCTTGATAGTGAAATAGAGGAGGATCGCTAGTAAAATCCCCGGTGCTCCCATGGCGAAGAAGGCGATTCTCCAACCATAATATTGATTGATGATGCCTCCACCCAGGAATCCGATAAAAATACCGAGGTAAATACCTAGGGAATAAATCGAAAGCGCCGTGGCCCTTTTCTCAACCGGATAATAATCCGTGATGATGGCATGCGACTGTGGACTGCACCCGGCTTCTCCTATTCCTACACCCACGCGGGCGATCACAAGCTGCACGAAATTCATTGCCATGCCCGTCAAGACCGTCACCCCACTCCAAAGGGTAAGGCAAATGGCGATGATATTTTTGCGATTGGACCTGTCTGCAAGTCTCGCCAGGGGAATGCCGAGTGTAACATAAAACATGGCGAAAGCAAAGCCCGTCAGTAACCCCAGTTGCGTATCAGATAGGAGTAACTCTTTCTTGATGGACTCCTGCAGGATCACCAGCAATTGCCGGTCGATGAAATTAAAGGTATACACCCCCATGAGAATGAAGAGAACGTATCTTCTGTAGCCAGTAGAAATAACAACGTTGTTTGATCCTTGCACTGAATGTTTGTTGGTTCTGGCAGTTAATTGTCTTTTGGCGGCCACTGAATCCACTTCAATATTCTCCCGATAGCTATCGGGAGAATATTGAATACGGAATCTTTAAACCGTTCCCAAGACCCTTCTTTATGAGCCTCCGCACCAATCTACAGAAATTTTCTAAGCTCTTTTTAAGACTAATAAAGATACAGCAACCAAGCCCCCAGCCACCAAACTGATCGAGGCGGCGAGCATCATGTCTACGACTTGTTGCGTACAGGGTCCACCGGCTTCTTCCACCCTCCGTGGCCCATCATGTGCCCAAAGATGTGAATGAGGATGACGAACGCTGCGCCACGCAGCAATAATTTTGGCTTCATAAACGAAAGAGAATTATCAATGTCAAACGATCGCCCTTGAGCAGTCAACTATTTAATGTGTCCGTATTTTCTTGAAAACCTTTCGTAGAGCTCCTGTTGCTTGTTGGGTAAAGTAACAGACTTCCCGCTGATAAAGGCGTAGATCAAATTGCTCGAGCGGACGTCCATCACATCACCTTCTGAAATAAACAACGTAGCATCTTTTCCAACCTCCAGTGTACCCACCCGCGCATCGATACCCAGGGCTTTGGCCGTGTTGGAAGTTATCATCTTCAAAGCTTCTTCTTTGTCCAAACCGTACGCAACTGCCGTGCCCGCGTAGAACGACAGATTCCTGGCTTGGCCCAGCATGCCTTCGTGGGACAATGAAACGGTGACACCTGCTGCGGAGAGAAGGTAGGGTTGCTTGTAAGGCATGTCTACATCGTCGTCGGGCCTTTCCGGTAACTCGTGTATGGCCGTGAGGATGACTGGAACTTTGTTTTCCTTGAGGAAATCAGCCACCAGCCAGGCACCAGTAGCGGTGACGATGGCCAGGCGTGGCACGCCATATTTTTGGGCAAAGCGAACGGATTCAATAATTTCTTTGGGATTATCAGCATGGATAAACAGGGATTTCTTGCCATCAAAAATTCCCTGCATGGCCTCCATTTTCAGGTTTCTATCTTTAACAGTTTGCTTGCCGAATGACTTTGCATCGGCGAAGAACTGGTCGAGGTCATTCACATTCTTGTCGTAGTCCTTGTTTGGATTCTCTGCGAAAGTGAATGTGGCAAAGTCGAATTCTCTTTTCAGCTTGGGAGGCCAGTTCAAATGGATGGCCACATCGGCCGTGTGGGTTGCGTCTTCCCAATTCCAGCCTTCCATTTCCATCACTGCGGACGATCCCGAAATGGTTCCTCCGGTAGGCGTAGCTTCTGCGAGGAGAATGCCATTGTAGCGCATGGTGGGGATGTATTCAGAGTCGGTGTTATAACCCACGACCGCGCGCACATTGGGATTCATCTCACCGTGCTC
>JAYVEZ010000430.1:0-2854 GCA_043773645.1 Cytophagales bacterium | reverse complement strand
CCCATCGTGCCTACATTGAAACTGGTCTTAGGTCCGCTGGCAGTAAAAGGCGTTGCCGCCTGGACAAAGTAGTTCATGCCGCGCGCCATCGCATGGTGCGGGTTGCCTAAGCCAAACGCGCCCCAGGAATGACCGCCCGGTCCTTTGACGGTTGCACGGTAGCGTACTGATCCCAGCGCGCCATTCACGATTTCCTCTATCTCGGTACCATCAATGGAAATCCATGAGTCAATCTTATTTTTCCTCACCACAAAGCGTGTACCGCGCACATCACCAAGGCCTTCTTCGCCGAGACTTGCCACGAAAAGCACATCGTCATTGGTTTGAATATTTGCTTTCTCCATCGCCCTGAACACGGTGAGCATGGCAATCAGTCCGCGTGTGTCATCGGAAATGCCGGGAGCAAACAGGGTGTCACCTTTCACTTTCACCTTAACATCAGTTCCTTCCGGAAACACCGTGTCGAGATGAGCATCCAGGACAACCGTCCGATCTCCTTTTTTCCCCTTGCGCAAGACGAGCACATTTCCCAATGAATCCATCCACACCTTGTGGGGTCCGGCAGCTTCGAGCAATTGTTTATAACGCTGGGCACGTACGGCCTCATGGAAAGGAGGAGCCGGGATTTCTGTTAGTTCAATGTGTTCTTTGCGGGTGAGGGGCTCGAGTTGGTCGATGATGGTGAAAGCTTCGATCACTGACTTGTTTTGTGTGAGGGTGGTGATTTCTTTCGTGTAGGGATTGACCGTTGTCTTTTGGCCGTTGGCTGGAGTGATCAATAATGAAATATAGAAAACACCGATTACTTGTAGGGATGATATTAAGTGTTTCTTCATTTTGATTTTTGAAGGTTGGATTTATATGAGGGGTTTTAAAGCAGTGATGAACTGGTCAATGTCTGCTTTGAAAATAAACATATGGCAGGAGATGCGGATGGCATTGTGCTTCGTCAATAGTTTGACGATGATGTCTTTTTCTTTCAGCGCGTGGTACACATCTTCGTTTTTGACTTTTTCGAGCGAGAAGCTCACGATGCCGCAGGAAAGGGAGGGTGCTTCCGGACTAATCATCTTCAAGCCAGATAATTTCTTGAGTTCGCCCAGACAATAATTTCTGATTTCCAGGGTCCTTTGTTCAATTTTCTGAATTCCAATCTGATTCAGCCAGTCGATGGCGGCGCCCAATCCGATGACGGTGGCCACATTGCGTGTTCCGGAAGACTTTGAATAGGTAGTAAATCCTGACATGGAGAATACCGGTTGAACCTGGGATTGAAAACTCTTTTTCAAATAGAGGAACCCGGTTTCTTTCGGTCCCAACATCCATTTGTGTCCACTGGCTGCGCATGCATCAATGCCCAAAGCCTTTACATCGATGGGAATTAATCCGGGAGCCTGCGCGCCATCCGCCACCAAAAATATTCCCTTGGCCTGTGTGATCCTGGAAATTTCAGCGAACGGCATCCGCATGCCTGTGCTGGTATTGATGTGGCTTAGCATCACGTACCGCGTCTTCGGAGTAATGTTCTTCTCGATGGTTTGTACTACTTCCTCAGTCGATCGCGAGGGTATGGGCATCTCCAGTTTCTTGAAGACGGCACCTCGGGTTTGCACCAGGAACTCGAGTCCTACTTCTCCACCGCCATGTTCGTCGGTGGTGGTGAGAATTTCATCACCCGCATTCAATTTCAGGGATTGTCCGATCAGGCTGAGGCCTTCGGTGGTATTCCGTGTGATAAGAATTTCATCGACATCAGCGTGAATGAAGTCGGCCACTTTTTTTCGAACGTCCTCCATCTGGTTTCCAAGCGGTCCCCAGTTTTCTGAAACAGGATTCATCTCGAGTTGCTTCATCATGGCGCCGACCGTTTCAATCACCGTTCGTGGACTGGGTCCAAGGCTGCCGGTATTCAGATAAAGTCGCTTCTCAGGGACAAGCAACTGCTGCCGCACCAGTTTGAACAATTCGTCGTCCGAGGTGGCGGAGATAAAATCATTTACGGGATTATGGAGTGGGGCAGCACCGAGTCCCAGCGCGGGAAGAGCGGTGATCCCGCCAAGCACGCTGGCCGCCTTGATGAATTGTCGACGAGAAGTCATGCAACAAGGTAAGAATGAAGTCCAATGAAAGCAACGGGAATGCGAAGGTGAATCCTGTGAATGACCACTTATCCTCGCTGGGGCTTTGTAGTCTAAATATCATTTTCATTTGTCTCCCTTTTCCCTACCTTTTGATAAATCTCTATCCTATGAAATCCCTGTATTCATCATTCATCGTACTGACTCTTGTTACCTTCTTCTCGGAGGCACAGACCCAGTCCGCAAACACCTATGATTCCAAATATTTCGACAAACTCAAGTGGCGCAACATCGGTCCGTTGCGCGGCGGTCGATCCCTGGGAAGTTCGGGTAGCCCCGGCCGACCAAACGAATATTACTTTGGAGCAACCGGCGGTGGACTGTGGAAAACCACAGATGGCGGACAGGAATGGGCTCCCGTAACGGATGGCCAGATATCAAGTTCATCTATTGGGGCGGTGGCCGTCGCTGAAACCAACCCTGACATTGTATATATAGGAGGCGGTGAGACCCAACTGCGCGGCAGCATCACCCAGGGCGATGGCGTTTATAAAACTACCGACGGAGGCAAAACCTGGCGCTCGCTCGGCCTGAAAGAAACTCAAGCCATTTCCCGAATCAGGGTTCATCCTACCAATCCTGATATTGTATATGTAGCAGCGCTTGGACACCCTTACGGCGATAATGAAGAACGCGGTGTATTCAAATCCATCGATGGTGGCAACACCTGGAAGAAAGTCTTATATGTAAGTCCGAAGGCAGGCGCTGCGGATTTG
>JAYVEZ010000429.1:0-2371 GCA_043773645.1 Cytophagales bacterium | reverse complement strand
CCTTCTATTTTGTCAAGGCCGTTGCGTACAGATTGAAACCTTGTCTCTCCGCCTTTTTGCAGGATGATGGGCTTGGTGAAATGATGACGCTTGACAATTTCGTTCCAGGTCCCGAAGTCGTCTTCAGGCAATACTAAAATGACTGTAAGATCTTTCGAGTATCTGAAAAAAGCATTCAGGGTATGAATCAGTACGGGCGTACCGTTCAATTCAATAAATTGTTTGGGCAGGTCGCTTTTGATGCGTGTGCCTTTTCCACCGGCTACAATGAGTGCGTATTCAGGGAGGCTCAAGGCTTATTCTAATTTAAACTTTGCGGTGCATTTCTCTGCGCCTTTGCGTCTTTGCGGTAAGAAAAGCAACCGCGAAGCCGCTAAAAGTAAATCAATTAAAGTCACTACTACTTATTTTACTAAGATTACTCAAACATAAAAATAGGAAAGCCCAGGAACAATTTCCGGGGCTCTACTAAAATGCAAATCGTGATGTCCTATACAATCAGCATCGCATCCCCGTACGTAAGGAACTTATACTTTTCCTTTTTCGCCACCTGATAGGCTTGCATCGTCAGGTCATATCCGCCAAAGGCGCATGCCATCATCAGGAGGGTTGACTCAGGCTGATGAAAATTGGTCACGAGTGCACTGCAGATCTTGAAATCGTATGGAGGGAAAATGAATTTGTCCGTCCAGCCTTCGCGTTCTTTCAGGCGGTTGCTCGCGGACACGGCCGTCTCCAGGGAACGCATCGCGGTGGTGCCGATGGCGCAAATTTTGTTTTTGCCATCCAATGCGGTATTGACAATCTTCACAGCTTCTGGACCTACCACAAAATTTTCGGAATCCATTTTATGTTTCGTAAGATCCTCCACGTCTACCGCGCGGAAGGTACCCAGACCGATGTGCAGTGTAACATAGGTCATCTCAATCCCCTTGAGTTGCATCCGCTTCATCAATTGCTTGGTGAAATGCAAGCCTGCTGTGGGAGCCGAGACGGCACCCTTTTTCGTGGCATAAATTGTCTGAAAGCGTTCTTTATCTGCTGGCTCAATCTTCCTCTTGATGTATTTAGGAAGAGGTGTTTCGCCCAGCGTCTCTACAATCTTGTCGAAGGCTTCTGAGTCGCCGTCAAATAGAAACCGGATCGTGCGTCCGCGGGACGTGGTGTTGTCGATTACTTCGGCAACGAGGTCGCCATCTCCAAAGTAAAGTTTGTTACCGACGCGGATCTTACGGGCAGGGTCCACGAGGACATCCCACAAGTGCATTTCTTTGTTTAATTCACGGAGAAGGAAGACTTCAATTTTGGCTCCGGTCTTTTCCTTTCGGCCGTAAAGCCGTGCCGGAAATACCATGGTATCGTTTCCCACAAACACATCGCCTGTATCAAAATAGCCGACGATATCCTTAAAAACTTTGTGCTCGATTTTGCCGGTATCGCGGTGAATGACCATCATGCGAGACTCGTCGCGATTTTCAGCCGGGTGAAGGGCAATCAGGTTATTGGGAAGGTCAAACTTGAAACCAGATAATTTCATTGCGTATAAGTTTATTTAGAATGGAAGTCTTTAATGTTGGTATATCCCGAAGGTATAAAATGGCTGTCCGTTCAAAGAGGGAAGAAGTGGAACGGATGCCAGGGGACATTTCATAAGCTTACGGGCTTTGGCCCCTTGTCGACAGGGCCTTTTTAATAAGGGTGCAAAAATAGGAAAACCAGCTCGAAATGCAATCAGGAAAACCAGTTCATCATTTGTGAGTCTGCAAAGGAAGGCATCAAATCGATTCAAGATGCTCCGAAAGGCGCGGCAAGGGTATTGCCATTCATGCAACCGAAATCAGATTTGAGCGTTTATTTGACCTATGCTCGTACTCCGGTTGATCGCAGAAAGTTTCGCTTTTGCGTGGAAAGCTCTGAAATCCAATGTGCTCCGCACAATCCTGTCGCTGTTGGGCGTCACCATTGGCATATTTGCCATCATCGCGGTGTTTACCATTGTGGACTCCCTGGAGAAAAACATAAAGTCAAGCTTTGATTTTTTGGGAACCGGCGTGATTTACATTCAGAAGTGGCCTTGGGCACCTGAAGGCAATGGGCCCTACAAATGGTGGGAATACTGGCGCCGGCCCACCCTCTCCATGAATGAGTATAAATTCCTTAACGCTACTGTAAAGAATAAGACGGCGATGTCGATCTATTCGATAAAGAGCAATGTCGTTGTCAAATGTGGCAACAGCAGCATAGGACAGGTCGCCCTCCGGGGAGTTCACGAGGGATACGAGAATATCCGCGAGATTAATATTGACAATGGCCGGTATTTTACGAACACCGAAATTGACGGAGGAAGAACCGTTGTAGTCCTGGGATATGA
>JAYVEZ010000428.1:0-4633 GCA_043773645.1 Cytophagales bacterium | reverse complement strand
CTGAATTCATGTAGTTTTCACGCCATGGTACGCCCAAAAAAATTCCTAGGTCAGCATTTCCTCCGGGATACCAATATTGCCAGAAAAATTGTGGATGCCCTCTTACTGCCGGGTGAAGTGGTGACTTCAGTTCTGGAAATTGGTCCTGGCACCGGCGTGCTGACGCGATTCCTGCTGATGCGAGAAAACATTGACTTGAAGTTGGTAGAAATTGACCGCGAATCGGTTGACCACCTGAGAAAGGAGTTGCCTGCGTTATCCGAAAAAATAATCAAAGCAGACTTTTTGGGAATGGACCTCGATAACTTGTTCGGGGGTTCCTACTGCATCATTGGCAATTTCCCATACAACATCTCATCCCAGATATTTTTTAAGGTTCTTGACCACCGTGATCGGGTGGAGCAAGTGGTATGCATGCTTCAGAAGGAGGTGGCCGACCGCATCGCCTCGAAGCATGGCAACAAGACCTATGGGATCTTGAGCGTGCTGCTTCAGGCTTTCTATGATATTGAATATTTGTTTAAAGTGTCTCCAGGTGTTTTTAACCCACCTCCCAAAGTCATGTCTGCCGTCATCCGACTTTCGCGGAATGGCCGGAAGAAATTGGACTGTGATGAGAATCTTTTTCAGCACCTTATTAAGCAAGCATTTCAAAAGCGACGGAAAACCTTGCGTAACGCATTGAAACATCTAAATTTGCCAGGCCCTGTGGATGAGTTGGACCTGATGGACAAACGCCCCGAGCAATTATCAGTAGAAGATTTTATTTTTTTAACACGTTCCATCCAGCAACACAGTGAAGGAGTTCGTCGAGTTTGAATTGACCAAAGAATTTCGCGACCGGTTCCAGGAGGCACTGGACCAGCGCGACAGTCAGTTTATTCGCGAAAGCCTTGAGGACGTCAACCCGGCTGACATCACTACCCTTCTGAATGAATTCCAGTCGGAGGAAGCCAAGTATACGCTCGATATTCTTTCCCTGGAAGTCAGGGCCCAGATCATCAAGG
The DNA here is from genome assembly GCA_043773645.1 of Cytophagales bacterium. Lineage (GTDB taxonomy): Bacteria > Bacteroidota > Bacteroidia > Cytophagales > Cyclobacteriaceae > ELB16-189. The sequence continues at coordinate 3,626 of JAYVEZ010000428.1, read as the reverse complement.
ATCTTGACAGCGAGACCCGGGCCGGTTTCTTTAAGATTTATGAGCCGTCGGAGATCACAGCAATCATCAACCTGCTTGACTCGGACGACGCAGCGGATATTCTGAATGAACTTCAGATTAAGACCCGTGAAGAGGTCATTGCTACCCTGGATCCTGTACTCCGATCTCAGGTAATTGACTTGCTTCGCTACGATGAAAACGTCGCAGGTGGGTTGATGGCCAAAGAGTTGATCAAGGCACGCCACCATTGGTCGGTGGTACAGTGCGTGGAGGAAATCCGCAAGCAGGCAGAGGCGGTAACGAAGTTCTACACGGTGTTTGTGGTGGACGAACAGGACAAATTGCTGGGCAAAGTTGCGCTGCAAGATCTTGTAATCTCAGATGCCAACAAGCTGGTGGCGGATATCTATGAGCAAGATGTGGTGTCGGTTGAAACGTACATGCCCGACACAGAGGTGGCCGGCATCATGAAGAAGTACGACCTCGAGTCAGTGCCTGTGGTGAATGTGCAGGGACAGTTGGTGGGCCGCATCACCATCGATGATATTGTCGATGTGATTACCGAGCAGGCGGAAGAAGACAGACAGTTGATGTCGGGTATCACCGAGGCCGTAGAAGAGGATGATACCGTGTGGAAAAATACGCGGGCGCGTCTGCCTTGGTTACTGATCGGAATCTTCGGAGGAATGCTTTCGGCCCGTTTTATGGGATTATTTGAAGCGCAACTTGCGCGTGTGACAGCCATCGCCTTTTTTGTTCCCCTCATTCAAGCCACAGGTGGTAACGTGGGAATTCAATCCTCTTCTCTGGTGGTTCAAAGCCTTGCCAGTACGGATTTTGTGGATGAAGGACTCTGGCAGCGTTTGACCAAGGTGCTCTTCGTAGCCCTGCTCAACGGTTTCTTTTTGTCTATACTGGTTTTTGGTGCCAACTGGTTACTCTTTGGGAATCAGCAGCTTTCAATCGTTGTCTCAATTGCTTTGTTTAGCGTGGTTGTGTTTGCATCCCTCATTGGCACCATTACCCCGTTGATTTTGTCCCGCTTTGGCTTTAATCCGGCCGTTGCCTCCGGGCCTTTCATTACTACAATCAATGATTTGCTCGGTCTTACTGTCTATTTTCTCACCATCCACTGGATGCTGTAAAGAGATTACGAGGGCTACAAAACCCATGTAAGGTTCCATTCGATATTGATACGATTCAGGTCTCTGGGCGCTCTACTTTTGATAAAATTCAAAAGCGCATGATGGTTTTTACGAAGAGGATTGCCTGGAAGAAATTGAATAGTGATTTCATAGAGCGGTTGAATGGTATTGTCGAGAAGCCACTCCTGACATCTTTGATTGTGCTGGTGGTCGTTACGATTATTGTAATCGCCCTTAGCCTGAAATACTATCTGCGGGATTTTGATTCTTTTTGGGTGCAGATTCTTGCGGAAGCCCACGGGATGATTTTTGACATTGCGATCATTGGTATTTTACTTTTCTGGTTGAATCAAAATGGCGAGATACGCCAGCGCATCCGCACCTATAAAGATGAGATTGATGACTTTCGCTTGCTGGAATCGGACCAAGCGGCGTTCAGAATGGTGGGCAACATCAAGCGGCTTAACAGGCATAAGATTCACGAGATCAATTTGGTAAACTGTTACCTGACTAAAACGCACCTCAATTATATTAACCTCAAAGGATCCAACCTGAATTCTGCTAACCTGTCCAACGCCTCCCTGCTGGAGACCAACCTGGAAAATACCAGACTCAACCAGACCAATTTGGAAAATGCCAACCTCAATCAAGCCAACCTTCGGGGTGCTTACGCCAGTGGCGCAAATTTCAAGGACGCATTTCTGATCAAGGCGCAGTTTGAAAATGCCTTCCTCATCAAGACAAATTTCACCAACGCCTATTTAATGGAGGCCAACTTGCAAAATAGTTATCTCATGGGTGCCGATTTTGAAAACGCAAGTCTGTATAAGGCAGACTTCAGGGGCGCCAAGGGACTGACCATTGAGCAATTGGCAAAAGCAAAGACCCTTTATCTGGCAAAGTTTGACCCTGAGCTGCAGGAGCAAGTGAAAGAGCTGACACCCGAACTGGTGGAGGCATGAAAGGAGTGCACTTCATTGGGCTAAAGCCCGTTCTTATCACTGATTAACAACCACGGCTTTAAAGCCGTGGTTACCAAGGACCCGCCTTCATGGACTTTGGTCCAATAACCAAGTGTAGTTGGGTGGTTTTGCACAAGTGCAGTAAAAATCCTTATCTTTGATTCATAGCAACAACGGTTTCGGAGATGAAGCCGTTGTTGCTTTTTTTACCAGACGCCGAATCGCATTACCATCGGGGGCAAGAAGTGGAGGGGGGATCAACAAAATTTAATTTTTATGGCTAAAGTATCGTACTACACGAAGGAGGGTTTGGATAGATTGACGGCAGAGCTCAGTACGCTGAAAAGTAGAGGTCGTGCTGACATTGCACGTCAGATTGCGGAAGCGCGTGACAAGGGTGACTTGAGCGAAAATGCTGAGTACGATGCAGCCAAAGATGCACAAGGCCATCTTGAAGCAAAAATTGCCCAACTGGGTGAATTGCTATCCCATGCACGGCTCATTGATGAAAGCAAATTGGATACTTTCACGGTCTCTATCCTTTCCAAAGTAACAATCAAAAACAAGAAAAATGGAGCGTCTGTCACGTACATGCTCGTCTCTGAAGAAGAAGCCGATCTGAAAGCGGGAAAAATTTCAACCCAATCGCCGATTGGAAAAGGTCTGCTCGGAAAGAAGAAAGGCGATGTAGCCAAGATCAAAACCCCGGCAGGTGATATTGAATTTGAAGTTATAAACATAGGGATCTGATATATGGCCTCCATCTTCACCAGGATTATCCAGCGGGAAATTCCTGCACACATCGTTGCCGAAGATGAGAACTATCTCGCTTTCCTCGATATTATGCCACTCACCAAGGGTCATACCCTGGTGGTTCCAAAAAAAGAAATTGATTACATCTTCGATCTGGACGACACGACCTTCGCGGGCCTGCATTCCTTTTCGAAGACCGTGGCACAAGCCATCAAAAAGTCAATCCGGTGTCAGCGGGTGGGGGTGGCAGTTTTGGGAATGGAGGTGCCCCATGCACACATTCACCTTGTGCCCATGAATTCCATGCGCGACATGAATTTCTCCAATCCAAAATTGAAACTCAATCCGGAACAACTCGCAGACATCGCCCGGATGATCCGCGAATCCTTTTGATGGATATGGAGTGCGTACGGCCTACCTTATTGCTGGACGAGGCCCTTTGCAGAAAGAATATTCAACACATTGCCGCGAAGGCACTCAAATCCAATGTGAGACTTCGCCCTCATTTCAAGACACATCAATCGCATGAGATTGGAAGGTGGTTTCGCGAAGAAGGCGTTGACCGTTGTACGGTTTCGTCTATTAAGATGGCCACTTACTTTGCTGCCGATGGTTGGCAGGACATCACTGTGGCATTCCCGCTTAACTTCCTGGAGACAGAGGAGATTAACCGCCTCGCTGCTGTCACCAGGCTTCATCTCTGTATTGACAATTCCATTTCATTGCAACGACTGTTGGCACGATTGAAGCATGCTGTTCATTGTTT
>JAYVEZ010000427.1:0-8105 GCA_043773645.1 Cytophagales bacterium | reverse complement strand
AGGATCTTGTTGCCGGGCGAGCGGAGTATTTCTTCGAGCGAAGCCACATCCACACGGCCTCCATCGAGCAGGTCCGCTTCGGTGGTCCATCCTAGCCGGGAGGAGTCGCCGCGGTAGGCTGAGTTTACCAAATGGTCCAGCGCGGCCGCATCGTTGATTTCTGCCGGTTCTATGGAAAAGGACATGCTTCCAAATATACAACGGGTTTGTTTCGACTTCGGTGAAAGGATTCTAATTTTGAAGCCCGATGTGAACGGAACCATTATATTACCATGTCACAAACCCTTGATGTAGTCTCAACGCCTGCTTCACGCCGCAGTGATCTTGACTGGCTTCGTCTCATCGCGATCGTCATCCTCTTGTTCTTCCATACAGGCATGTGGTTCAATACTTGGTGGTGGCATGTAAAAAACAGCGAGACCAGCGTAAGTTTCAACTATTGGATGGTTTGGCTTCATTTCTGGCGCATGCCCTTGCTGCTTTTTATTTCCGGGGCGGGCACTTACATGGCCCTTGGAAAGCGCACACCAAGGCAGTTTGCGGGAGAACGTTTCAAGCGGCTGTTTATTCCGTTGCTTTTTGGAATGTTTCTCGTCGTACCTCCGCAGATATACTATGAGCACATCAAGGAATATGGAAGTTATTGGGACTTTTATAAAACCGTCTTCAAGTTTGTTCCTTATCCGAAGGGAAGCTTCAGTTGGCACCATTTATGGTTTGTACTCTACCTTCTGATTTATTCCTTGCTGGCATTGCCATTTCTTGTTTTTCTCCGATCCGGGCGATCGGCAAGATTCAAGGCGTGGATGCAAAAGCTACTGGCCGGAACGGCTGGGATTCTATTGGTCCCTTCAATTTTTATATTCTTCACACAACTCGTCCTTCGTCCCTATTTTCCCGAAGAGACACACGACTTGAAGGATCTTGGATTCTTTGTGTATTACGGTTGTTTCTTCCTTTGGGGGATGGTGTGTTATTCAATCCCTGCACTTTGGGATGGAATTGGCGCCAGCCGTAAACCGATGCTCCTGGCTACAACACTCCTGCTCATTCCTTTCTATGTTCTCTATTTTCATTTTAGGGGAATCGTGCACCTTCCCTGGAGTGACGACTCCGTAGGAACCGCCTTTGATATTGTTGGACTTGTGCTAAGCTGGTTCACCGTAATTACTGTGATCGCATACGGCCAGCACTACCTCAACAAGCCGCATCCATGGTTGAAATACATCAACGAAGGACTATACCCATTTTACATTCTGCACCAGACAGTGATTATTGCCATCGGCTACTATGTCTGTCAATGGGATTGGGGCATTGCCGCTAAATACTGGTCGATCAGTATGCTGACGCTGGTGAGTTGTGTCGGATTTTACCTGATTGTAATCCGATCAAACCCGGTGATGCGGTTTTTGTTTGGGGTGAAGATTAAAAAGTGATGGAAGTCAGGACCCAATCTCGCGGATCTCAAAATCCTTTCCCCTGCCATACTTGATCGTTTCTTTCAGGAGATAGCGCTCCAGGGTGTGAATGTCTTTGACTTTGAAATCGCCGTTGGCAAGGATTCTTTCAATTTCAAAGTCATAACGGTCATCAAAATTGACGAGCCGGTACCGCTTGCCCACGCGAAGAACATCAAAGGATAATCCGGACATTTTACGTGTTTACGTGTTGATGTGTTTACGTTGTCTTCATTTAATAGGTTGATGATGGTTACAAACTTCAACACGTGAACATGTCAAAACCTCAACACGTCATAGATCTTCTTCCCGTTCCAGCATCAGAATAGAAGCCTGCGGCACGATGTAGTATTTCTGATTTTCATACATCACTTCAATGGCTCCTTTCTGCAGAAAGATGGCGAGATCACCTTCCTGGGCTTGCAAGGGCATGTACTTGACTTGCTCCTCTTTTCCCTTCCAAAGGTCATCTTCATCAGCCGGCATGGGCAAGGGATAGCCAGGTCCAGCTTTAATAACAAAACCCTTTTGAATTCTTTCTTTTTCAAGCACGCCCGGTGGCAAATAAAGTCCGCTGTCCGTTTTGTCTGATTCTTTTGCAGGACGGATCAGCACACGATCGCCCACGACAATGAGTTTTCGCAGTTTGTTATCGGGTGTGATTTTCATGGGTCCGCTTATTTCTTGCGGGTAGCGGTAAATGGCCATGCCATGCCGTCGGTCCCCATCGTTCCCTTAAGCTGGTCTTTGTTGAGCTGGGAAGAGAAATCTATGTTGGTCCCGGAGAAATCAAAATCTCCTTCGGCCTTCTTGTCCTTCTTATTATAAGAAAATTTACTAAAGACAATGGTGCCACCCGCTCCATCCAGTTTAGCAGCATATCCGGTGGTCGATTTGGTGATGGTCATGACACCGGAGTAATCTCCTTGGGGAGTACCGGTCACAGAGTATTGCCAGGCACCTACGGGTCCGGGTGCACACGAAGCAACCACAAGGGCTGCAGCAATAAGAAAAATCAATTTTTTCATGCTTATATTTTTTATTGGGGAGGAAAATTAAAGACTAAACAACTACCAACCGGCAGATTGTTCCATTTTTTTTATTTCGTTAATTTCCCCATTCAAAAGCTGCAGCACATCTTCGGAAAATACCCCGCAGGACAAATGATATTTTTCACACGTCTGGCGATACAATACAATAAGATCCACCAGCGGCATTCCATCATTTCACTCAGTCAAAAGCAATCCAACGATTATTTCCATCTGTGTGCCCTCGGCAGGGATGCTTGCAGGTGTAATCTTTTGCTTCTTTTCAAAATTGGTGATATCAAAACCCTGTGAGAGCAATCCGTAGAATCCTTTGCTTACTTTTAACTCGGTTTCCACCACATAATGGGCGAGGTCGTTTATGACCATGAAAACATCAGCCTCCATCCGGGTTGCCGTGCCATCCGGGCGTTTACAAGTGATGGTGTTCTTGGTATTCCCTTTTTTGAAAATGACCTCCAAAGCAGCCCCAATTAATCAAACAGATCCGGCTGGTCTTCAGAACGGATAAGCAGCTTGGGGTCGATGCTTTTGTCTGCTTTGGCACCAAGCCTTTTGAGGTTCTCAACTTTGCTAACGAGGTTCCCACTCCCTGAAGAGAGTTTTTTCATTGACTCTTCGTAATACTTTTTCGAGGTTTCTAGGTGGCGGCCAAGCATCAGGAGATCATCGGCAAATCCCACGAACTTGTCATAGAGATCCCCGGCCCGCTTGGCGATTTCGATTACATTTTGATTTTGATACTCTTGCCGCCACACACTTTTGATTAACTGCAGGGAGGGGAGCAGGAGCGTTGGACTCACAAAAACGATTCGTTTGTCAAAAGCCTCCTCATACAAATGGGGATCGCTTTGAATGGCCAAAAAGTAAGCGGGCTCCAATGGAATGAACATAATGACAAAGTCCAGCCCATTTTCGGAATAATTTTTTTGATAGTTCTTATCTCCCAGTATCCGCATGTGCTGCCGGATCGACACGAGGTGGGCCTTCACAAACGCAGCACGCTGCTCATCCGTCTCAGCGCCGACATAGCCGTTGTAGGCCGTCAAACTTACCTTGGAATCTATGATGATGTGTTTTTTCTCGGGCAGATTCAAAATCACATCGGGTTGCTGTCTTCGGCCCTCGGGGGTAGTAAAAGATTCCTGTACAAGAAATTCTCTCCCCTTCTCCAGCCCGGACTTTTCCAAAATGGTCTCAAGAATGAATTCACCCCAATTGCCTTGAGCCTTCGTGTCTCCTTTCAATGCCCGCGTGAGGTTGCGGGCATCTTCACCCATTTGAACATTTAGCTCTTTCAGATTTTTTAACTCATTAAATAGGCCCGCATTCTTTTCAACAGAGTCCTGGTGGGTTTGGTTTATTCTTTTTTCAAACGAGGTTATCTTCTCACCCAGTGGTTGCAACAAATCTGAAATGTTGGATTTGTTTTGCTCCGTAAATTTCTTGCTCTTCTCTTCAAAAATCTCATTTGCAAGGTTCTTGAATTGAAGGGAAAATTTCTCCTGCAGTTCTCCAATCTCAATTTTCCGATCCTTTAGCTTTTCTTCCAGGTTGCGGTAATCTGCTTCCGTGGCGGAGAGGTGAGTTGTCAATTCTATAATTCGGTGGCGTGACGCCTCGATTTCTTTTTTTAGCTCTTGTATTTGAATCGTTGCCGCCCTGGTTTTTTCTTGTTCCGTTGCAAGGGACGATTCGGCCACACTAGTTTTGACGCGGGCGGTCAGCCAGCCTATGACAGCACCCACTACCAATCCCAATATCAAATAAATGATTTCCATGATCTCAGAACTCAATCAACACCTGACTCTTCTCCACCGTATCGCCCTTTTTGACTTTAACGTTTTTCACAATCCCTTCCCCGGGGGCTTTAAGGATGTTCTCCATTTTCATCGCCTCCAGCACCAGCAATGGATCCCCTTGTTTTACGGCATCACCGGTTTTTACCCGAAGGTCAATGATCAATCCAGGCATGGGCGCTTTGATCACATTCACTTTTCCCGCCGCACCGGCGTTCATCCCCATTTTCTCCAGCAGCATGTCAAACTTGTCGTGAAGCTGTACTGTATATTTTATCGTATTGATTTCAAGTTCTACCGTTTTGGTTTCCCGATCCAGGCCCACCAATTCAGCCTGATAACCCTTGTGGTGATGGAGAATGTGAAAATGACCGTTTCCGAGGACGGCAAAGTCCCATTCAAATGGGTTTCCGTTTACAACCCAGCTATCCGGTCCGGTTTCAATGTCAAATGTCTTTCCGTCGATGTGTGCCTTATACATAATGTCAAAAATAGCCGGAGGGAAGGTGGTTTAGTTTAAAATAATGAAATTTGTTTCCTTCGCCCGTCTGCAGCTTCAACGAAGGCGGGGCAAATATCAGCACTTGATCAACTTATTGTGAACTGGACCACCCTGCTTTCTGCCGACCGCCTCGGTCAAAAGTCAATTTCTTCCGGATCTTATCGCAGCGCCTTCGAGCAGGACTATGATCGCATTATCTTTTCTCATCCATTCAGGAGGCTGCAAGATAAGACACAGGTCCATCCGTTGCCGGAACACGATTTTGTTCACACGCGACTTACCCACAGCCTGGAAGTTTCCAGTGTTGGGAGGTCGCTGGGTAAGCGAGTCGGGGAGGTGATTCTGGAAAGGCATCCAACGTTGGGTCAAACTTTTTCGTTATTTGATTTTGGTGCCATCGTCGCGGCGGCTTCCCTCGCCCACGATCTCGGAAATCCTCCGTTTGGTCATGCTGGTGAGGACGCCCTCTCGGATTTCTTTGTGGAAAACCCAGATGTAAGAAAAGAAATTGGCGACGCAGCCTGGGCCGACCTGATCAAATTTGAAGGCAACGCCCAGGGTTTTCGGATCATCAATCAGCATGAGTATGGAATGAAACTTACCTGCGCCACCTTGGGTGCTTTCACCAAGTATCCATGCCCAGCCCTTTTTCCAATTCGGGATAAGTCAAAGAAGAGTCAAAGGAAGTATGGATTCTTTCAGACGGAGAAAGAAATCTTTGCCGAACTCGCCAGACTATTGGAATTAATACCCTCTGGTGAAGGAGCCTGGTGCCGTCACCCACTTGCCTTCCTCGTAGAGGCAGCCGATGACATTTGTTACAGCATCATCGACCTTGAAGATGGATGCCGCCTTGGGCTGGTGACTTTTGAGGAAACTGTCGAGCTTCTCGCGCCGATTTTAAAAAACAAATTGGATCGCAATAAACTATCGGGAGAAGAAGGATTGAATAAGAAGTTGGGAACACTCCGGGCCATGAGCATTGGTGAATTGATCGATGCCTGCACCCATATATTTTTAACCCATGAGGCCGAAATATTGACGGGAAAATTTGACAAGGCATTGGTTGACCTGTGTGAATTCAAGGTAGCCTTGGAAAACATCAGCGAAGTTTCGATCCGTAAAATTTACCGGGCACGCCAGGTGGTAGAGATTGAGGCATCTGGACATGAAGTCTTGCCAGGGCTGCTTCGGGAATTTATCTCAGCCGCCTCGGTGTTGGGCAGGAACGAATCTTCCCGCAAAAAAAGCAACCTCTCACTATTGTTTCCACCAGAGATCAGGACGGCGATTCAGGGCAGCCAGGGGGAGTATGATCGCCTCCGTTATGTGATCGACTTTATTTCAGGACTCACGGACAGGCATGCCCTTTCGCTTTACGGCAAGATTAAGGGGATATCTTATTAGAAGTTGAGAATTGAGAATTGGGAGGACGGAAAAGCTGAAAATGGCTTAATTCTTCTCAAATTCTCACGTTCTCACTTCTCAGCTCCTCCATACTCCCCCCGAAATTCTTTACATTTGCCGCTCTTGAAAACAACCTTGTCCTGTGTGGTCACGCATCGCCGATAGTATCATCCGTTTTCGTCTTCCATTGATGGGGATCATTGCCCTGATCACGGTGGTGATGGGCTACAATGCGTCGAAGGTGGAAATGAGTTACGAACTGAACCGCACCGTTCCCCCGGAAGACCCGGACATGGTATTTCTGAACAACTTCAAAAAGCAGTTTGGTGAAGATGGTAATATCATGGCCGTGGGCATGTTGGACAGCTCCGTTTTTCAGCAAGAAAAGTTCAAGGCCTTTAGCCAGCTGGGGAATTCAATTCGTTTGCTGGAAGGTGTCAATGAAGTGATCTCCTTGCCCAGACTTAAGATCATTTTAAAAGATACCCTTAAATCAAAATTCTATTCGGTCAACCTTTTTCCGGACACCATTCGGTCGCAACAACAACTGGATAGTCTGTTGATTGTAGCCCAGAATCAAAAACTATATGCTGGCCAACTGGTGAACGAAAAAAATGGAGCTGTCATCATGCTCGTGTCGGTGCAAAAAGAATATGCGAACTCTGCCAAGAGGGAAGCGCTGACGAATTCATTGGTGGCGGTCGGAAAAGATTTCACTGATCGCACCGGCATCACATTGCGGTATGCGGGATTACCTTTCATGCGTTCGGTGGTGGCCCAGCAAGTGAAACGGGAGCTCTCCCTGTTTACTGTCTTGTCGGCTGTTGTCACGGGCCTCATCATGTTGATTTTTTTCCGCTCCGTACGGGCCGTCATCTTCTCCATGATTATGATTGGTGTACTCGTTGTGTGGACGTTGGGCACAATCACATTGCTTGGTTTTAAAATTACACTGCTGAGTGGATTGATCCCACCGGTCATCGTAACGATTGGAATCACGAACGCCATTTACCTGTTGAATAAGTACCATGTTGAATTCGCCAAGAGCAACAATAAAATGGAGGCGATTCGGGTGGTGGTTCAAAAAATGGGACTCGCCACGTTCCTCACCAACCTGACGGTGGCGATCGGATTTCTTACACTTCTTTCTACTGACATCACCATTTTGCGCGAGTTTGGAATCGTGGCTGGCCTCAACATCATCGGCTTGTTTGTGGTAAGTCTGATCATGATACCGGGAATACTTTCCTGGCTGCCGGAACCCTCTTCAAAGCACTTAAAACACCTGAGCTTTCCTTTGCTAGGCTGGTTTGTGCGCTCCGTTGATCTGATGGTGCACCGCCATCGCACCATCATTTATCTGGGGGCAACGGTCACTACTGTTTTTGCGGTGATTGGAATTTTGCGGCTGCAGTCGGTTTCCTTTATGGTGGATGACATACCGGAGGAGAGCCAGATAAAAAAGGATTTGAAATTCTTTGAAGCAAATTTCAGTGGCGTCATGCCGCTGGAGATTGAAGTGGATATTGTGACGAAACGCCGGCGACCGTTGCTGGAAATCAACAACCTTCGCGCCATTAGTGATTTTGAAAATTCTCTTGATTCCATCAGCGTCCTTTCACGACCGCTGTCGATCGTCAGTTTGGTGAAGGCGGCCCGCCAGGCATTCTATAACAACAACCCCGACCGGTATGAGCTGCCCGCCAACAAAGGTGAGGCGGCGTTTATCCTTCGTTACATCAAGGGTCAATCGGACAGCAGCGGACTAAGCAACAAACTGCTGCGGTCGTTTGTCGATTCGTCTTTCAACAAGATGTGCATTAAAATGCAAATGGCGGACATCGGCTCGAAGCGCATGGACTCCCTGGTGCATTATGTGATTCAGCCCAAGGCC
>JAYVEZ010000426.1:0-2747 GCA_043773645.1 Cytophagales bacterium | reverse complement strand
GAGGTAATCGGTCTGACTCTCAGCAAGTCGGCAGTACGTATCGTCAGGGTGCGCCACTTCATTATTCGATATTCAAAATTCAACATCCGATATTCAATTTCGAATAATGAATATCCAATGTTGAATCTTGAATTTTAGCCAACCTCCACCTGCGGAGCAATCTTCTTCACAAGTCCCTGCAGCACTTTCCCCGGACCACATTCAATAAACTGTGTAGCGCCATCTTTCACCATATTCTGAACGGACTGTGTCCACCGCACGGGTGAAGTAAGCTGGGAGATCAGGTTTTTCCTGATCTCAGTGACATCTTTCGAAGGCCGCGCATTGACATTTTGATAGACCGGGCACATTCCTGAACTAAAATGTGTCGACTCAATCGCTTTCGCCAATTCCTCGCGGGCTGGCTCCATCAGCGGAGAGTGAAATGCCCCACCTACTTGTAAAGGCAGTGCGCGCTTGGCTCCGGCTGCTTTCATCTTCTCGCACGCGATCTCTATTCCTTTCATTGATCCCGAGATCACCAACTGACCCGGACAATTATAATTCGCAGCAACAACAACTTCATCTTTGATGGATGCGCAGATTTCCTCCACTTTTGCATCCTCCAACCCGACGATGGCTGCCATGGTGGAAGGATTGATCTCGCACGCCCGCTGCATGGCCGAGGCACGTTTGGCAACCAACTTAAGTCCATCTTCGAAGGTAAGGGTACCATTGGCTACGAGGGAAGAAAACTCGCCAAGCGAATGACCGGCCACCATATCAGGAGTAAATGAATCTTTTGAAAGTGCCGCCGCCACGGAATGGAGAAATATCGCAGGTTGAGTGACATTCGTTTGCTTGAGCGCCTCAGCTGTTCCAATGAACATTGTTTCGGTGATCTGAAATCCAAGAATATGATTGGCCTGATCAAAGAGGGCTTTTACTTTCGGGTTCGTCTCGTACAATTCCTTACCCATTCCTGTGAACTGTGCGCCCTGACCAGGGAAGATGTATGCTTTCATGAATTCATATTCTTATCTGAAGTAAAAATATGAAAAGATTGAATGAATACCAGAAACCGGATGCTGGATGTCAGATACAGTATGCTAGATGATGGATACTGGTCATTTTTGAGTTAACGAACTTCAGCAACATGGTATGTCTTTCAGCGCAAGTATCCAGTATCTAGTATCCAGTATCCAGTATCTAGTATCCAGCATCCACTATCAATCCTCCAGCATCCAATCCTACCTCACAATCTGCACCCACCCATGTATACTTCGGGTCTTCTTAGAAGGATCCACTACTGTGAACGTCACCTCGGCATTGTAGTAGTAAACTCCTGCCGACAACTCCTTACCACCACTGTCCTTGCCATCCCAATCAATGTATATGGTACGTTCTCCACCTGACTGGTAATTATAAACTTCTTTACCCCAGCGGTTGCTTACCGTAAAATTGACCGTCTCCACAAATCGGGCACACTTCAATCTGAGTGCAAGCTGATCAATGGGGCCACCGCAAGGTCCTATGCCATTCTCATCGACCGCTGCACCTCCATCATAAGCACGGAATGTCTCATTGCAGCCATCACCATTGGGCGTAAATACATTCGGAAGCTCATAGTTGGGACAGTTGTCAAAACAATACTGGTCGCTGAGTTCACTCTCATTCCCCGCCCTGTCGACAGCCGAAATCTTATAGCAACGAGCATAGGAAGGAATGTTGGAATCAATAAAGAAAGTATCGCGGACGTTCTGGGCATACAATAAAAAGTCGGCACCAACAGAGGTGGCTACATAAACACTATAGCTACGGATATCCTGGCGGCAAGCAAGATCGGACGGTCGTTTCCAGGTAACGGTGTTGCTGAATACCTTGGTGTCGCAAGGCTGTGTTTGCCAATAGCTATCACAGGGGGTGGCCACAATGGAAAGCGTTTGCTTACAAGGAGGCACCTTGTCATTGGGCTGTGCGCAATTGATCTCAGAAAAATTAATAAGCGGTTCTTTTACTTTGAGGTTTCCATAACTGCCACGTGTCATGACGCGATAGCAGTACACCTTCGTGTCACTGAGTGGCGTATGCTGATATTGACCGGAGTCAGTATAAACAAACCGTCCTGAGGAAACATTGACACTGTCAATCAATGTCATTTGGCTTGCGGTGGCGCCCTCATCACCGCGATAAATAAGATGACGTGAAAATTTAGGGCTTTGATTGCTCCAGGGCACGCCGGCAGCCCAAGTCAACTGAATTTGCTTGAATTGTGGCTTGGCATCCAACCGGACAGCAGACGCCGCTGCCGACGAATCCACCAATGTGTTGTTGTTATCATACAATGCAATTCTATAATTGTACACCAATTCGGCGGTATTGATACCCGTATCCACATAGGTGGTGTCGGGAATGGTACCTGTATGAGGTGAAACAATTCCCAGGATGCCCGTAAACCCGGTAGCCCTTAACACCTTATAATGATACGGTGGCGGAAACTGTGCTTTGTTAATTTCATAAGGGGATCGCCACTTCACTGTAATCTGGCCTGTCACCGCATTGGTTTTATCAACCGTCACATTGGTGATGACAGGCGCATTCACCTTGATCGGTGCAAGGCAAGTATCACGGGAGACATAACTCTCTCCGCCACCTGGCAATGGGTAAACCGCCACAAGCCGATAACAGTACGCAGCTCCTACCGCCAATCCTTTGCCACCATTGGTGTCGGTGTACTTGGTTTGAGTGATGGGAACCTCATCAATTTT
>JAYVEZ010000425.1:0-5673 GCA_043773645.1 Cytophagales bacterium | reverse complement strand
AAAACAAACAACTGCTGGGAGGCAAAGGTGCCAACCTATGTGAAATGACTCAAATCGGACTCAATGTGCCACCCGGTTTTGTAATATCCACCGAGGCGTGCTTATCGTACCTGGCTACACCCGATAAAAAACTTCCAGCCAGCCTGATGGAGGAGGTTCGAGAGCAGGTGGCACAAGTAGAAAAATCCAGCAAGAAGAAATTTGGCGACCCGGTCAATACACTGTTGGTTTCTGTTCGCTCTGGATCAGCGATGTCCATGCCGGGCATGATGGATACGATTCTGAACCTTGGGTTGAATTCACGCACCTTGCCTGGTTTGATTAAACAAACTGGCAACGAACGTTTTGGATATGATGCCTACCGCAGGTTTATCCAACTCTTCGGAAAAGTGGCCCTCGGTGTGCCGGATGAAAAATTTGATAAACATTTTGACGAAGTGAAAAAACGCGCCGGCGTGAAAGTCGATGTGGGATTGAATACATCAGACCTGAAGGAAATCAGTGAACGTTTTCTGGGTGTCGTAAAAGAGCACACGGGGAAACCGTTTCCGGAAGATGTTTACGAACAATTGGAGATTGCGATCAAAGCCGTATTTAATTCCTGGATGGGAAAACGTGCCATCGATTACCGCCGTGAATTCAAGATCACTCCCGCCATGGCCAATGGAACTGCGGTCAATGTGGTGACCATGGTATTCGGCAATATGGGCAATGACTGCGCCACGGGTGTTGGATTTACGCGGGACCCTGGCACGGGTGAAAATGTAATGTTTGGTGAATACCTTACCAACGCACAAGGCGAAGATGTAGTGGCCGGCATTCGCACACCGAAACCCGTTGCCCAGTTGGCAACCGAGATGCCTGAGTTGTACAAGCAGCTCGAAACTTTGCGCAACAAACTGGAATCACACTATAAGGAAGTACAGGATTTTGAATACACCATAGAAAAAGGCGTGCTCTATTGCCTGCAAACCCGCAATGGCAAAATGAATACTACCGCCATGGTGCGTACGTCAGTTGAAATGGTGAAAGAAGGTTTGATCAACAAAGAGCAATCGCTGCTGCGCATTAAACCTGATGTGCTCGAACAATTGCTTCACCCGCGTTTGGATGCCTCCCATAAAGCGGAACCCATTGCACAAGGTCTCCCTGCTTCCCCCGGCGCTGCCTCGGGTCATGTGGTTTTTGATGCGGACCGTGCTGAATTGCTAGGTCACCAGGGAGAAAAAGTAATCCTGGTAAGGGAGGAAACTAAACCAGAAGACATCCATGGCTTCTTTGCAGCCCAGGGTATTTTGACTAGTAGGGGAGGCAAGACTTCTCATGCTGCCGTGGTGGCACGTGGCATGGGCAAGCCCTGTGTAGCCGGTGCTGAGGGTATCAAAGTGGATGTGAAACTTCGTCAGGCAGAGATTGGCGAAAAAGTACTGCATGAAGGCGACTACATCACCATTGATGGTGGTACCGGATATGTCTACATGGGTGTGATCCCTACGGTGGAACCAACTTTTTCGGATGAACTCAAAAAATTACTCACCTGGGCAGATGAATCGTCCAGACTTCAGGTCATGGCCAATGCAGATACCCCGGCAGCTGCCAAGAAAGCGCTGAGTTACGGGGCAATGGGCATTGGACTTTGTCGTACGGAACGAATGTTTAATGATGTTGATCGCTTGCCCATTGTGGTCGAGATGATTTTGGCGGCCACCAAAGAAGAACGGGAATCAGCGCTCAACCGGTTGAAAGATATTCAACGTCAGGACTTCAAAGAAATATTTACGGTGATGGCGGGCAAGCCGGTGACCGTTCGTTTGCTGGATCCTCCCATACACGAATTCCTTCCCACAGAAGATGTTCTAAAAGATGATCTTGAAAATTTGCATAAGCTAAAAGGTACGGTGGCGGGTGTTACCAACTTGTTTGGAAGCCTACGCTTGCTGAATGCCGACCTCAAGATGGCAGAGAAATCTTCCGAGCCTTTCACCCTGGCGGGTGTTGAGCTGGTGGAGAAGGCCATCGAGAAGAAGGGTCAGATGCTGAAGAAAGTACGTGAGTTGCATGAAGTAAACCCGATGCTGGGACACCGTGGTGTGCGACTCGGCTTGAGTTTCCCTGAGATTTATCAGATGCAGATTCGTGCCATTCTGGAAGCTGCTGCCGATTGTCAAATGGCAAAAATTGATGCCCATCCTGAAATCATGGTGCCGCAGGTATGCACGGCAGAGGAACTTGTTCAGGTAAAGGTATTTGTTGATGCCATCCAGGCGGAGATTGAGAAGCAACGGAATATTAAATTGAAATTCAAATTTGGTTCGATGATTGAAGTAGTACGTGCCTGTTTGCAAGGCGGTGAGCTCGCTGAAGTTGCTGACTTCTTTTCGTTTGGCACCAATGATTTAACCCAGGCCACTTTCTCCTTCTCGCGTGAAGATGCGGAGAACAAGTTCCTGCCCTTCTATATTTCAAATAATCTGTTGAAAAACAATCCTTTTGAAGTGCTCGATCGCAAGGCCATGGGAAAACTCATGTGGCTTGCCGTGGAGGACGGGCGCAGAAAAAACCCTGAACTGAAAGTAGGAATTTGTGGAGAACATGGAGGACATCCCGAGTCGATCATGTTCTGCCATGAGATTGGGTTGAACTATGTCTCTTGCTCAGGTCCCCGGGTGCCGGTTGCCCGTCTGGCCGCCGCCCACGCAAAATTGTTGGAAAAGAAGTAGTTAGAAAGAAACGGTTAGGTGAATGAGGGCAGGCCGCGAGGTCTGTCCTTTTTTTTTCGGCCATCGGTCTGCCGGCGACAAACTTCAGCATTCATTATTCAAATTTGGGGATAGAGAAATGGAATTATGAATTCTGAATGCTGAATTTTGAATATTGAAGTCAGATCCTCCAAGTAAGTAAATAATCCTTGGCAAGCCCTCAAAGGGCGAAATATCTGATGCACCCTGTTATATTCTCATGGTTTGACTTGACGCACCTTGATAAAATGAATTTCTTTTCCTTATTTGCTTAACAAAACATAAGGATATGGGAAAGGAATACCTGGGTGAATTCGAAGAACTGATTCTGACGATGGTGGCCGCCTTACAAGAGGATGCCTACGGAGCAGCGATTGCCGAAGAGATCGAAACTAAACTAAAGAGGGATGTCAACCTCAGCGCCGTTCACGTAACCCTTTACCGCCTGGAGGACAAGGGATATATCAAGTCAGCGCTGGGAGGAGGAACGAAAGAGCGGGGAGGACGGCGAAAAAGAATATTCTCCATCACCAGTGCGGGAATGGCCATGTTGCGCGCGATGAAAGAGTCCAGAATGGATATGTGGAAGATGGTGCCACAGCTAAAGATATATGGCTCATAATGCAGGTCATGAAGTCGATCTTTTGCGAAGAGATTGGTTGAGATCGAGCCCTGAATGGGCGGCAATAGCATAAACACAGGGTGCAGCCCTGCGTTACTGGACGTACCTGATTACGCGAAGCCCTGAAGGGGCGTAATCATTTATGTTAAGGAAGGAGAACTCAGATTAATTAACCTTACGCCCCTTCAGGGCATGGATGTTAGACCCTGATATTAACGCAGGACTGCGCCCAGCGTTAATCCATTTTCGCCCTTTCAGGGCTGCGTGGGACCCTGAAAAAGAGAACGAGTAGGAACTTGAAATACCGACACCCTGAAAGACTACATCTAACATGAACAACGTTGATACCAATCCTTCGGGTCTTCCCCTTCCCCTTCGTCTCCTCAGATGGTTTTGTCCGGATCATTTGTATGAAGAGATTGAGGGTGACATTCTTCAAAGATTGTCACGGGATATAAAATCCCTGGGGGAGCGGAGTGCAAGGCGAAGAATGCTTTGGAATACAATACTCTTTTTTCGGCCTGGCATTTTTTTGAGAAAAGTCTCATCGAGTTCTTTTCCGGAATCATTTTCGGGGACGTTGGAGTTTAGTCTTACAAATAAAATTTCAGGATGGTTTGTATTTACCGTCGCACTGCTTGTTTATTTCCTTACCGTTGAGGAAACTGCCAGCTATTGGGATTGCAGTGAATTCATTGCTGCATCCTACAAATTGCAGGTGCCGCATCCTCCCGGCGCGCCATTGTTCCTGCTGCTTGGACGGTTGTTCTCATTCCTCTCGTTCGGCGATGTGACAAAAGTAGCCTATGCCATGAACCTGATGAGTGCATTGGCCAGCGCCGGTACCATTCTGTTTTTGTTTTGGTCGATTGTGTTTGTGGGACGCAAGTTGATGGGAATTTCGGACAACAAATCCCCTGGATCTCACCAGATATATCTACTCATGGCAGCGGGGACGGTCGGGTCTTTGGCTTACGCATTCACAGATTCGTTTTGGTTTTCAGCTGTGGAGGCCGAGGTGTATGCGATGTCTTCATTCTTTACCGCTTTGGTCGTGTGGGCTGTGCTGAAGTGGGAATCAATCAAGGATCCTGCCAAAGCCAACCGATGGCTACTCCTCATCGCATATGTGATCGGCTTGTCCATCGGGGTTCACCTCCTCAACTTACTTGCCCTCCCGGCACTGGTGTTGATCTACTATTTCAAAACCTATAAAACCAGTGGATGGGGAATTTTCGCAGCCTTGGCGGCGAGTGGTTTTTTGGTGTTGGCCATTAATGATCTCATTATCCCCGGCCTCCCAACCCTCGCCGGATATTTCGAACTCTACTTTGTCAATGTGCTGGGGCTTTTCTTTGGTTCTGGCACCCTCACATTTTCTCTGACCATCGTCGGAGTCCTTGTGTTTGGGATTCATTATACCCAAAAGAACCGTTATGCCATGGGGAATACTTTTATTCTGGGAATCGCTTTTATTCTCATTGGGTATGGTTCCTATGCCCTGATTGTTATCCGGTCAAATGCAGACACGCCCATCAATGAAAACGCTCCCAAGGATGTCATGAGCTTTGTTCGTTACCTGAAACGGGAACAGTATGGGAGTCGCCCATTGTTGTTTGGTCCCTATTTTACGGCGCGCCCAATCGGATATGAATACGGTGGCATGACCTATGTGAAAGGAAAGGATAAGTACGAATTGTCAGAGCAGAGAGTGGGCTACAAGTATCAACCCGGTGAGGAGACGATTTTGCCGCGGGCCTGGGATACGAAGGAAAAGGATGCCTACCAGCAGATTATGAACCTGAAAGAAGGTCAGCGACCTACGTTTGTTCAGAATCTTTCTTACATGTTCAGTCATCAAATGGGGACTATGTACTGGCGCTATTTTCTATGGAACTTCGCCGGGAGAGAGAGTGATGAGCAGGGTGCAGGATGGTTGACACCCAGCCAATGGTTCAAGAGTGTTCCGGAGGCGTTGGCATTGAATAAGGCGAGAAACAACTTCTTCATGATTCCGTTGCTGATGGGCATCATGGGTATGGGATATCAATATTGGAAAGACAAGAGGAACTTTTCGGTGATAGCCCTGCTCTTTGGTATGATGGGGCTCGCCATCGTCTTCTACCTGAACTCACCACCCACGGAGCCCCGCGAACGGGATTACATCTATGTGGGCTCATACTATGCCTTTGCGATTTGGATAGGGCTTGCGGTGTTGGCATTCGCTGAAATAATGGGTCGCGTGTTAGAAAATAGAAAATCAGTCTTGGCAATTGCGTCAATGATTGGTCTGTTGGCACCAGCTGTTTTGCT
>JAYVEZ010000424.1:0-4527 GCA_043773645.1 Cytophagales bacterium | reverse complement strand
GCCACTTCGACGCTGGTCTTGCAGACCCTGATGAATGTGTCTTTAAACTCCGGTAGCCCCGTGGTCAACGAGGTCTTCCAATTGTCACCGGCATCCACCACAAACACGCCCATGGTCATGCCGAGCTGCGACAGTGTTTTTCCTATCTTCTCCTGATCAGCAACGCTTCTGGCGAGCATGCCATTATCTTCAATTCCACGGAAGCCCTGGTCATAAGCGAACTTGATCTGGTCAATGAAGTCTGCGCCAGCACTGTTCTTGAACATGCCCTCATGAGGGGCATAATTCAGTTTAAAGGTGGGCTGGGCAGGATCATTCCTTGTTGGATTTTTGGAAAATGCCATCGGGACCATGGCGGCAGCCGTCAAGGTGGCAAGTCCTTTTTGAATGAAATTTCTTCGTTGCATAGGTGTCAAGTAAATTGACTGGGCTAAAGCCACATATTTTGTTGCCTGTTTAGCACCAGCTTAGGCCGGTGGTTACTGATGGAATAGATGGTTGAACTCTGGCCCAAGAACCTCAACTTGCAACCCCGAGCTTTAACCCTCGAAATTAGAAAGGATTCGCTTAATATCTCCTAACTTTCCATCAAATAACCGGCGCATCGCAATTCTTTACGGGTTTTGCGCAGCCTCACTTAAAATAGTCACTCCTTGAAACTTTACCGCAACCTTACCGAGGCCGTCGTCGCTTCCCTGCACGAAATTTTTATCGAAAAAAGATATGCCGACAAAGTCATTGAAAAAGTCCTGAAACAGAATCCCAAATGGGGCGCCCGCGACAGACGTTTCATTGCCGAAACCACCTATGATATTGTAAGGTGGCACCGTCTGTTCTACAACCTGGTCGACTGCGACCCGGAAGACTTTTGGAAACTGCTCGGCGCCTGGTGCATCTGGAATAAAATCGACCCGCCTGATTGGGATGAATTCCAAGGGTTGAACAAGCCCACCTTTTATGAGCGCTGGGACAAGGCTCAACACGTCATTAAAATTAAAGAGTCAATACCCGACTGGCTGGATGACCTGGGCCGTCAGGAATTGGGTAAGGCGTGGGAGAAAGAAATCCATGCTTTGAATGAGCAAGCCAAAGTGGTGCTCCGGGTAAACACCCTGAAGGTGACGCGCAAAGAATTGCAGCAACAGTTGAAAGATGAAGGCATCATTGCCGATGCCCCAAAAGAATATCCGGACGCATTGATTCTTGAAGAGCGTCAAAATATTTTTACGCGTCAGCAATTCAGGGACGGATTGTTTGAAGTCCAGGATGCCGGTTCGCAACTCATAGCACCATTCTTACAACCCAAGCCTGGTATGCGGGTGGTGGATGCCTGTGCCGGTGGCGGAGGCAAGACACTTCATATCGCCGCGCTCATGCAGGACAAGGGCCGCATCATTGCCATGGACACCGAAGACTGGAAGCTCGATGAGTTGAAAAAGCGTGCCCGCCGTGCAGGTGCCAGCAATAACATTGAAACGCGTGTGATCGATTCCTCCAAGGTGATCAAGCGATTGGAAAATTCTGCTGACCGGGTATTGCTTGATGTGCCGTGCTCTGGCCTTGGCGTCCTTCGGCGCAACCCTGATGCGAAGTGGAAGCTTTCACCGGAGTTCATTGAAAAAATAAAAGTCACACAACAAACGCTTCTCACCGACTACAGCGCCATGCTTAAAGTGGGCGGACTATTGGTTTACTCCACCTGCAGCATTCTACCCAGTGAGAATCAAAAGCAGGTTGAGGAATTCATAAAAACAAACGCAGGCAAATTTGAATTGGAGGAGCAGCGGAGTTTGATGCCGAGCGAGGGATTTGATGGGTTTTTTATGTCGAGGATGAAAAAACTGGGCACGTAAGGTGGAAGTAATGAAACAAATACTCTTAACATTACTGATTTTCTATTGCGCATTTTCCAATGGTCAGAATGTAGCCCTGCTGGACGTGACCTTTGGAAAATCTCCGCCTTCAGGCAAATTGCCATTTGAATTGCCTTCCAGTATGGTGGCGGTGAGAAACCAGAAAGAAGATGTGCCATACGATTCCAAGGATCCGCTCTTTCCGTTTGGGTTCGGAATTAGTTATTGACATGGGAAAATGACTGCTGGTCACGGCACTATTTTCCATCGTACGAAATCAAAATGCATTGGCCACAGATTAGATAGATTCACACAGATTGAGTCCGTGCTAATCTGTGTAATCTGTGGCTAAAAAGGCGCTTCAAAAAGAACCGCCCATGTCAATACATACTCATACTACATAAAAATATTACCTTAGGGCAACATCAAAACCATCCTAAAAAATATCACTCATGAAAATGAAATTCTTATCCATCTTATTGCTTTGCATTGTAGGATTGTTCTATTCCGGCACTGAGGCTGACACCAATGGAAATGTGTACATCGCTGGCACCGAATATCCGGGAGACGCGGGCATTGCCAAATTCTGGAACAACGGAAAGGCAATGAACCTCACCGATGGCACTAAAAATTCCGACGCAATATCCATCGCCGTATCGGGTAAGGATGTTTACGTAGCCGGTCACGAACACATAGGAAATTATGACGTGGCTACTTACTGGAAAAACGGGAAAGCCGTCAGGCTTAGCGCCGGAACAAATTATTCCAACGCTACTGCCATCGCCGTAGCAGGTACAAATGTTTATGTCGCAGGAATTGAATATACCCGAATCGACGGCAAGACTAAATATTTTGCCAAATATTGGAAGAATGGTGTATCCGTAAACCTTTCGGATGGTTCGCCCATGAGTGCCGCATGGTGCATTGCCATATCCGGGACCGATGTGTATGTGGCAGGTAAAGTACCCGGTGCCAATCACATCGATGTGGCAAAGTATTGGAAAAACGGTGTTGCCGTGAATCTGACCGATGGTTCTCGGGTTGCCTCCGCAAACTCCATTGCCCTGGCAGGCACCGAAGTATTTGTTGCAGGCTATGAATATAACGAAACCAATATCATGGTTGCGAAATACTGGAACAATGGTACCGTTGTGGGCCTCACCGATGGAACGAAGAATGCCATGGCCCATGCGATGGCTGTATCAGGCAAGGATGTGTATGTGGCAGGCTATGAAACCAATGAGTTAGTAAAAGTTGCAAAATACTGGCTCAATGGAACAGCCGTAAACCTTACTGACGGTTCAAAAAATGCAGAAGCGAATTCTATTGTTGTCTCTGGATCAGATGTCTACGTGACAGGCTATGAAAACAACGGTACGGTGGATGTGGCCAAATATTGGAAGAATGGCACGGCGGTGTCCATTACCGATGGATCCAAGAACGCTACCGGAAATTCGATTTGTGTTGTGAAATAAGCGGCCTGAATTCCCCGAAATATATGTATCTCAATAAATGAGAAAAGAATTTAGCCACAGATTACACAGGGTTACCCGGATTTAATCTGTGCTAATCCGTGTAATCTGTGGCTAAAAGATTAGATCTACATTTCAGCCGCAATTGTTGTCGGGGATCAAATCTTACCCATCATACTTAAATCCAGAAGTTATTTTAGCCACAGTTCCATTCAGATACCGATGGGTACACCGATTACCAAAGATTAAATCCATGCCAATTCTATCTAACAAGGATTTCAATGCTGAATTTAGGCAAAAAATGCACTTAACTGCAAAGCGCACAAAGGTAATTGCACAAAGGACGCAAAGAATCTAAAATTGAACTCTGCGTGCTCCGCGCCTTCTCTTTGGACCTTGGCGGTAGAAAAATCCACATCCCAATATTAAAAGACAATGGTCAATGTTAGCCAGCACGTTTTACGAAGAATTTGTATTAGAATCTGTGCAATCCGTGACGACATGCATTATTTTTATTACTCCATTCCACCCAAAAATCATGAATCCCAAAATCAAGTTATTTCTGCTCGCAACCTGCCTCAGCACCTTGACCCACGCCCAAACAAACATCCATCTCAATTCACCGGATAAAAACATTTCGCTCGTAATTACTACCTCCCAAACCAATCAGGTGTTCTACAGTTTCACCTACAAAGAGAAAAATGTAATTCAGCCATCCTCCATCGGCTTTTCGCTGAGCAAACCAGTCGCACAGCTATCCTCATTTACAGTAGTCTCAGTTGATTCAAGCGCAGTGGATGAAACCTGGAAGCCCGTGTGGGGCGAAGTGTCCCAGATTAGAAACCACTACAAAGAACTTGTCGTCAGGCTAAAAGATACGTCCAGTGCCGGCTTACTTTTGAATGTCATCTTCCGGGTCTTCAATGACGGTGTTGGCTTTCGTTATGAATTCCCGACACAACCATCGATGCATCATTTCATTGTCGCGGATGAATTCACACAATTTGCCATGGCCGGCGACCACAAGACATTCTGGATGCCAGGGGATTTTGATTCCAATGAATTTCTATACAACACCACGAAACTGACGGAAATCGATGCATTGGCCGCCGAGAATTCCGAAAAAGGAATTGCAGTCACCTCACCCATCGGCCCCGATGCTGTGCAAACTCCATTGATGATGAAGTCCGCCGATGGCCTCT
>JAYVEZ010000423.1:0-3078 GCA_043773645.1 Cytophagales bacterium | reverse complement strand
CCGCCAGCCAGGAGGGCAATGAGCCTTCCGGGGGTGGCGATAATAATGTCGGCGCCATGGTCGAGGGCTTTCCTTTGCTGATCCCAGGTAGCGCCATCTCCACCGCCGTACACCGGAATTGAACTTACACCGGTGAAATAGGCAAAACCTTCGATCTGCTGGTCTATTTGCTGCGCCAGTTCGCGGGTAGGCGCAATCACCAGCGTATTCAAATGCCGGTGATCCGTGTGAATAATCTTGTGCAGCACGGGTAATATGTATGCGGCCGTTTTGCCGGTACCAGTCTGCGCGCAGGCGATCACATCCTTGTTTTGAAGGATGATGGGAATGGCTTGCTCCTGGATGGGTGTGGGTTTGGCATAGCCCATCGAGTCTAGACCTTCCTGCAGCTTGGTGTTAAAATGAAAATCGTGAAACGTCAAAAGATGGTGGGAGTTAAAAGATCCAGTTCACTGTGATGTGAACTATGTTTCTATGTGGTTAAAATATTTTTATTGTTTATCAATATTACAAAGTAAGTCTAAAAAGATTTAAAGCCTGGCGTCAATCATTTCAAATCGGGTATAAGGAATGAGCACCGAGGGCATGCGGATGCCATCGGGCGTCTGGTTGTTTTCAAGAATGGCAGCCACAATCCTGGGAAGTGCCAGGGCACTGCCATTCAAAGTATGCAACAATTGTGTCTTCCCCTCCTTGTTCTTGTAGCGAAGTTTCAGCCGGTTGGCCTGAAAGGATTCAAAGTTGCTGATGGAACTCACTTCAAGCCAGCGCTGCTGTGCGGCAGCAAACACTTCCAGGTCATAGGTCATCGCTGAATTAAAACCTGTATCCCCTCCGCAGAGCAGAAGCTTCCGGTAAGGAAGTTCAAGCTTCTCCAGAAGGCTTTGCACATAGAGGCACATCTTCTCCAGGGTCTCGTAGGATTCGTCCGCCTTGCGTATTTGCACGATCTCGACCTTGTCAAACTGGTGGAGCCGGTTTAATCCGCGAACGTGCGCACCCCAACGTCCGGCCTCCCGACGAAAACAAGGAGTATATCCCACATTGCGGATGGGAAGATCCTGTTCATTTAAGATCACATCGCGGTAAAGATTTGTGATCGGAACTTCAGCGGTGGGTATCAGATACAGCTCATCCTCGGTGATGTAATACATTTGTCCTTCCTTGTCGGGAAGTTGGCCCGTGCCATAGCCGCTGGCCTTGTTCACCACGATGGGTGGTTGGATCTCTGTATAGCCTTGATGCGAGGCCTCTTCCAGGAAGAAGTTAATCAGGGCCCGTTGCAGTTTTGCGCCTTTTCCTTTGTACACCGGGAAACCAGCCCCCGAAATTTTATTGCCCAAATCAAAGTCAATGATGTCGTACTTCTTGATGAGCTCCCAGTGCGGTTGCGCCTCGGGCGGCAATGTGGGCATGGTACCATGTTGGTACACGTTGAGGTTATCCTCGGCGCCCTTGCCAGCGGGTACTTTTTCGGCGGGGACATTGGGAATGAGGTAAAGTACCTTTTGGAGTTCCTCTTCAGCTTTCACCAATTCGTGGCCAAGCTCGGCAGCGACTTTCTTGTTGGATGCCATCTTGGCAATCATTTCATCCGCCTCATGTTTTTTTCCCGATTTCATCAGGTTACCTACCTCTTTTGAAATGCGGTTCGCCTCTCCTACGAGGTCATCGTATTCTTTCTGCTTTTCCCTTCTGGTCTTGTCGAATGCGAGCGCCTGGTTGACCAGGTCCTCAGCGTCTCTCATGTTCCGCTTCTTCAATCCTTCCAGCACCTTCCCTATATTTTCCCTTATGACATTAATCTGCAGCATGTACTTCTTATTAGAACTTCAAAATTACAAACCTTCTCCATAACAACCCTTTGGATCTCTTGCCGACAAGGGCTTTTGGGGGTAATTTTAGGTTCGAATTTGATAATATTCCATTTTGACCTATACTTGCAGTGTCAATCAGGCCTTCCCGGCCGTTCCCGATAGATAAATTCAACGTTTTACTGTTCTTAGCTTTAAATATTTACTGATTTAGTCGGAATTCCTCCGGCCTCCTGAGCGTGACTTTTCACTTATTTACAATCAACATACCACAACTACTTTTTTAAATTCTCATGTATACTATTGACGACCTCAATGTCAGGCTCCTGTCTGAATTAAAGGACATTGCCGAAGGAATGGGCGTAAAGAACGCCAAGAAGCTTGCCAAGCAGGAATTGGTTTACAAAATTCTCGACCAACAAGCGAAGGCCGAAGAGGCAGCCCCCGCCAAGAAGGGAAATGATGATGCAGCCGATCGCAAGATGCGCCCCCGGCGTCGCGAAAACGTTGCCCCGCCCGCTGCCCCCAAACAAAAAGAATTGTCCTCCGAAGAATTGCTTCAGTCGGTAGACCTGGACATCGACCAAAACGTGACCCGCTTCGACGAGCCACAACCCAAATTCGAAGAAACACAACAACCTCAGTCTTCCTCTCAGCCGGCACCCAATATCAATGAGCCGCCTCCCCGTGAATTTCAGCAAGACCGCCAGCAACAAGCCCGTATCCTTAACATCAAGGATTTTGACGGAGCCATTACCAATGAAGGCGTCCTGGAACTCATGCAAGATGGTTACGGATTCCTCCGCTCTTCGGATTATAACTACCTCGCCAGTCCGGATGACATTTACGTGTCACCCTCACAAATAAAATTGTTGGGCTTAAAGACCGGTGATACGGTACGCGGACAAATCCGCCCACCCAAAGAAGGAGAAAAGTATTTTGCCCTTCTTAAAGTTGACAATGTAAACGGCAAGACCACCGAAGAAATCCGCGACCGCGTAGCCTTCGAATACCTGACACCGCTCTTCCCAAATGAAAAATTAAAGTTGAGTACCACGCCCGACAACATGTCGACACGGATCCTCGATTTGTTCTCTCCGATCGGAAAAGGACAGCGTGGTATGATTGTGGCGCAACCCAAGACCGGTAAGACGGTTCTGCTCAAGGCAATTGCCAACGCCATCGCTGAAAATCATCCCGAGGTTTATCTGATTGTCCTCCTCATTGACGAACGTCCTGAAGAAGTGACAGACATGGCACGCAG
>JAYVEZ010000422.1:0-2218 GCA_043773645.1 Cytophagales bacterium | reverse complement strand
CGCAAAATCCTTACCGGATCCAGCATTGGAGGCATCAAAGAAACCCAGGAGATGCTGGACTACTGTGCCAAACACAACATCATGTCCGATGTGGAGGTCATTAACATCAATTACATTAACACGGCGTATGACCGCATTCTGAAGAGTGATGTGAAGTATCGGTTTGTGATTGATATGGCGACGTTGTAATCTTTGATGATTGTTCGATAGTTGTTATTCATCAGTGATGTGCCTTGCATCTGGAGATTGCTTGGATTTGTGAAGTATTTCGGATGCCGGTTTGAATGTCACCCCTACGGGGTTTGGTTGGCCGGTTGGTCCTTTTTTATATAATAATGTCATCCCTTCGGGATTTTGATATGTTGGTCTTCGCTGTTTCCAATCATCCATTCGTCATTGGTCTCATGCGACTGCTCGACATAATTGGGAACCCCGAAGGGGTGAAATTATTATAAACAAAGTCCCAGGCGAATGGGTAAAACCCCGAGGGGGTGACATATGTATTCATGAGTATTGGAATGAATCCTCAGCCATCCGCCACTTGATAAGCATCGAGACGCTCCCGACCAACCCTGAACGATATTCCTACTTCTTAAAGATAAAATCCACTGCCAGCACCAGTAACACAAACCCAATTACATGGTTCATCTTCAGGCTTTCGTTCTTGAAGAATAGCAGGGAGAAGACAACAAAAACCGTCAGGGTAATCACTTCCTGAATCACTTTGAGTTGTACCAAAGAGAATGGTCCGCCGTATTCTTTAAAACCGATCCGGTTGGCTGGAACTTGTAATACATATTCAAAGAAGGCAATTCCCCAGCTGATCAGAATGATGCTGACAAGCCCCAGGTTCTGACTCCAGCTCATTTCTTTGGACTTCAGGTGGCCGTACCAGGCGAGGGTCATGAAGGAGTTGGAGGCAATGAGAAGTAAGATTGTATAGAGTGCTTTCATGGTCGACTTTGTTACCAGTTGCTTGTTATCGGTAACCAGTATCTGGCGACCGGCCACCAGCAACCAGTTACTATTTCACCAGCTTCTTATACTTAATCCTGTGCGGTTGATCATCTCCCAATCTCTTCTTCTTATTTTCCTCATATTCACTGAAGCCTCCTTCAAACCAGAACACCTGCGAATCGCCCTCAAAAGCCAGAATGTGTGTGCAGACGCGATCAAGGAACCAACGGTCGTGAGAGATGATGACGGCGCACCCGCCAAAATTGTCCAGCGCCTCTTCGAGGGCACGAAGGGTGTTAATGTCCAGGTCGTTGGTAGGTTCATCGAGAAGCAGAAGGTTTCCACCTTGTTTTAAGGCGATGGCCAGGTGGGCGCGGTTTCGCATACCGCCTGAGAGCTCTTTGACTTTTTTCTGCTGGTCGGTACCGCTGAAGTTAAACTTGCTTACATAGGCGCGCGAGTTGATTTCTTTTCCACCGATGAGGATGAGATCATTCCCTCCGGTGATGGCTTGAAATACGGTGTCTTCCGGTTTCAGGTCATCATGCTCTTGATCCACGTAGGCAATCTTCACCGTTTCACCAAGAGAGAAAGTTCCCGCATCAGGTTTCTCAGCACCTGTAATCATTTTGAAGAGCGTAGTCTTACCGGCACCGTTTGGTCCGATAATTCCTACAATCCCCGCCGGTGGTAATGAAAAAGTTAAGTTCTCATACAAAAGCTTATCGCCATACGCCTTTGAAACTCCAACGGCCTCAATAACTTTATTCCCCAGGCGAGGGCCGGGAGGGATATACATTTCAAGTTTTTCTTCTTTTTCACGACCTTCCTGACCAATCAGTTTCTCATACGCGGTAAGACGCGCCTTGCCTTTGGCTTGTCGTCCTTTTGGATTCATGCGCACCCATTCCAACTCACGCTCCAATGCTTTCTGCCGTTTGGATTCAGTTTTCTCTTCCATCTTCAGGCGTTTCTGCTTTTGATCCAGCCAGGACGAATAGTTTCCTTTCCATGGAATTCCTTCGCCGCGGTCCAACTCAAGAATCCAGCCAGCAACGTTGTCCAGGAAGTAGCGGTCGTGTGTGACCGCGATGATCGTTCCCTTGTATTGCCTCAGGTGCTCTTCCAGCCACTGTACGGATTCAGCATCAAGGTGGTTGGTGGGCTCATCCAGCAGCAGCACATCGGGTTCTTGCAACAACAGGCGGCACAATGCAATTCTTCTTTTCTCTCCTCCTGATAAGTGCTCTACTTTGGCGTC
>JAYVEZ010000421.1:0-2343 GCA_043773645.1 Cytophagales bacterium | reverse complement strand
AGGTCAATGACACCGGCATCATTAACCAGCACCTGGAAGGCAGCCCATCCTGTGAATCCTGCGATAAGCAATTGCAAGGCAAATGCGCAATGCCATTTTAATTTTTTTGGGGCAGCAAAAAGGAACACCGACAAACCCATGATAGCGATACAGGCCTTTGCAATCATAATTGGGAGCGGTTGAATTTCATGGATAGCTTAAATATTTTAAAAAATCGTATCTATAAATCATGGCCACAATAACTCAGGTTATAGCTCTTGTTGTTGATCGGGAAGTCGGAGATTTCCAGGTCACGCAGCGAGAGCGCCAGGGCCAACCAGTTGTGCATTGACGGGTCCTTCACTTTGTAATGTGCTATCTTCCCCTCACCGTCGGTGATTGCACAGTGGCATATTTCGCCGCGCCAGCCTTCCGCAAGTGAGACGCTCAGTGAGTTGGGCGCAAGTTTGATTTCATTATCCTTACGGGGATGCAGAGTTGGTTCGTTTAATCGTTTATGTTTGGCCACAAGATCCCGGATGTATTGAATCGAATTCTTGATTTCAATTTTGCGAAGCATTGCCCTGGCCCACACATCGCCGGCTTCCAGAGTACCGGTGGTTATCGCATATTTTTCATAGGAAGCAAAAGGATGCGATTGACGGATATCGCGCTCGACGCCGGTCATACGGGCGGCCATTCCAACCGCTCCGATAAGCCGCATTTGTTTTTCAGTCACTTTGCCAATGTTCTCCACGCGCATCAGTACACTGGGCAATCCGAACATGTGCTCTGCCATGGGATTAAAACGTCCTTCAAAATTGTCAAGCAGTTTGATCAGTTTGTCGGAAAGGTCTTCTGTGAGCGGATAATGGGTACCGCCAACACGGATCAGTCCTTTGCCGAATCGATTGCCGCACCAGGTTTGGGTGTAGTTGATGACCGGCGTTCGCAGTGTTCCAAAGACAGAAGAAGCCAGTTGGTAGGCGAGGCCTATGTTCATATTGCCAAGATCGCCGACATGCATGGCGATGCGCTCCATCTCCAGCGCAATGGTTCGTTCGATTTGAAGCCGTTCGTTGATCTTTACTGCTGCAAGGGATTCCATTACGCTGACGAAAGAATAGGAGTGTCCTACGGCAGTATCACCGGCAATGGATTCAGATAAAACTGTCCGCTGAATCAACGAAGGCTTGGAGAGGAACAGGTTCTCCACACCGCGATGTTGCCAGCCGAGTTGAATTTCAAGGTGCAATACGGTTTCGCCATTGCAAAGAAACCTGAAATGACCGGGTTCAATGACGCCGGCATGGATAGGTCCTACGCCAACTTCGTGCAATTCATCACCTTGTATTTTGTAGAAGGGATAATTGTTAATGACTTTCTTTTTGTCAATTCTGTTGAATGCATAACGAAGTGGCTTAGGCCACGGGCTATAAATAAACTCTATTCCAAAATTCTCGGCGATTTCACGTTCGTAAATGTGAAAGGCATAAATTTCACGCGTGATGGACGTGAGTTGCATCTTTTCTTTGATGGCCATTTCATGAGAGAAAACCTTGATGTCTTTGGCCTGGTCATCGGCAATGCAACAGATAAATTTCAGCAGGCCATCCTTGCGATAGGCATAATAGCTGGCGCAGTGGTTATTAGGCTCCTTCATCAGCTGGAGTACCTCGGTGTAAAACATTCCGTAGGCAATTACCGGGATAGCATTCAGTTGAATGGTGCCCTGATTCTTGATTACTGTGAAAGTTTGAGATGTTTCTGAATCCATAGTTAAGAGGGTAGTGATTGAATAGCCAAGTGAATACTATCGACAACAATCGATGGTCGGAACAGTCCGATGTAGAACACGATGAGGATCATCACAAGCTGAATCGCTGACTCATAGGGAGTAGCTCCTTCCAGATTAATTCTCTGGGTACTCTTCTTAAGGAATATGATGCCCAGCATTTTTACGGCAAGACCGTAAATGATTATCAGCACCAATAAAAGAACGATCAAGGCGATCCACCAATAGTTTTTGGCGACCAGGGCCTGGAACATGTACAGTTCTGACACGAGCATACCGGAGGGCGGCATGGCGATGATGGAAAGAAAGCCCAACAGCATGACCAACCCCCCCAGTGGATTTACCCTCAAATAGCTTCCAATATTTTCATCCAACTTGCTCTTGAAAATGCGGTGCATTTGCGATACCTGAAAGAATAGGCTTGATTTAACAAGGGAATGCAGGATCAGGTGCAGGATTGCGGCGAAATAGCCGAGCCCCCCACAGGAGAATGCGATCTTCACTAACGATGCGTGCTCCATGCTTGAATAGGCGAACATCCGCTTCACATTCTTGACCCGAAGTACATA
>JAYVEZ010000420.1:0-3315 GCA_043773645.1 Cytophagales bacterium | reverse complement strand
CTCACTACTTCGGCAACTTATCCAACACCTCCATCACCTCCTTCACGTGCTTGCGGCTGGTCTCCAGAAGCGCTTTCTCTGCACCATTCAAATCCAGTTCGATTACCTTCTCTACACCATTCTTACCCAATACCACCGGAACACCCAGGTAGCAATCTTTGATGCCATACTCGCCATCCAGCTGCATGCAAACCGGAAGAATCCGGCGCTGGTCTTTCACAATGGCTTCCACCATTTGCGCCGCGGCCGAGCCGGGCGCATACCAGGCAGAAGTGCCCATTAATTTTACCAACTCCCCTCCTCCCGTTTTTGTTCTTTCTATAATCGCATCGAGTTTGTCTTTGCCAATGAGCTCGGTCACTGGAATACCGGCCACCGTAGTATAACGCGGCAGGGGCACCATCGTATCCCCATGGCCTCCCAGTATCATCGCCTGTATATCTTTCGGAGAAACACTTAACGCTTCAGCCAGGAATGCGCGATAGCGCGCCGTGTCCAGGATGCCCGCCATGCCGATCACTTTTGTCCGTGGAAATCGGGAGATCAGGTGAGCCTGGTAGGTCATCACATCCAAAGGGTTGGACACTACAATGATGATCGCTTTAGGCGAATGCTTCACCACATTCTCAGTTACGGTTTTTACAATCCCTGCGTTCGTGACGATTAAATCGTCCCGGCTCATGCCCGGTTTGCGGGGCAATCCGGATGTAATGACTACTACATCAGATCCGGCAGACTTCGAATAGTCGTTGGTCGAGCCGATCGTACGGCTATCATAAAGATTGATCGGTGCTTTTTGCCAGATGTCGAGCGCTTTGCCCTCCGCCAGACCTTCCTTGATGTCCACCAACACAATTTCATTGGCGACTTCGCGATACGCCAGAACATCGGCACAGGTGGCGCCTACGTTGCCGGCTCCTACTACGGTGATTTTCATATAATTAGGGATAATTTAGGTTGGAAATAATTGTTGTACGGATAATCAGCGGTGCAATTTATTAATGGACGCAAGAAAGAAAAAGGATTTCGATCATTTCTCGGGTGCGCTAAATCCCGTAGGTTTGGGCAAAGCACATCTATGGACCTTCGGTTGTGTGACGTGGTTAACAAAAGCCAGTTAAGAGAGTACGTCTTTCTTCCTCAGCATCTGTATTCCCAATATCCCAACTGGGTGCCTCCGCTTTATGCTGATGAATGGCATTTTCATAGCCCGCAGCACAATTCGGCATTGTCCTACTCCGACGTCATCCGCATCATCGCCTATCAAGGTCAGAAGCCGGTCGGACGTATCATGGGCATCATCAACAAAAAATACAACAAGAAGCACGGCGAAAGAGTAGCCCGTTTTTTTAATCTGGATTGCATTAACCAACAGGAAGTCGCGGCGGCACTGATCCGGCATATTGAAGCATGGGCTAAAGCCAGCGGCATGACGAAGATAATCGGACCATACGGCTTTTCAGACAAAGATCCTCAAGGTTTGCAGGTTGAAGGGTTTGACCATTTACCAGTAGTCGCCGCACCAGTCAACCCACCCTATCTGCAAAAACTGGTCGAGGCCGAAGGCTATCAGAAAGAACTGGACTGTGTTTCCTATCAGTTGACCGTGACCAAAACCCTGCCGCCGATCTTTGAAAGAATTTATGAGCGGATCAAGCGTCATCCCCAACTCCGGTTGATTGAATTCAAAAACAAGCGCCAACTCAAGCCCTTTATCCATCCGGTGTTTCGCCTGGTCAACGAGACCTATGCGACCCTGTTTGGTTTTGTGCCGATGAGCGAAGTAGAAATTAACAAATTTGCTGCCCAATATTTAGCGGTGCTGGATCCCGCGTTTGTAAAAGTGGTAACGGACGAAACCGAAGGGCCGGTCGCTTTTGTCGTGGCTATGCCGGACATGAGCCGGGGCATGCAGAAAGCGAAAGGAAAACTTTTCCCTTTTGGTTTCATTCATATCCTCCGGTCGATGAAAAAAAGTAAACAATTGAATTTGTTACTGGGCGCCGTAAGGCCCCGCTTCCGGGGAAAAGGCATTACGGTTTTGCTCGCGAAAGCCCTTTTTGAATCCGCTACCCGGCGTGGATTGGAAGTGGTTGATAGCCACTTGATTTTGGAATCAAACAGTCTGATGCGGGCCGAGTGCGAAAATATTGGAGGGAAATTGTATAAACGGTTCCGCATATATCAAAAGTTGATCAGGATTTGAGGATTACCAGGATTTTCAGGACCTTGACCGCTGATTAAAATGATTACACTGATTGCACTGATGAATGCAAAAACCTGAAACTTTGAACTTGAAACCATGAACCTCAACGGAAAAGCCAAAGAGAAGAACACATACGATGCCATCATCGTCGGTTCCGGCATCAGCGGCGGATGGGCGGCGAAAGAATTGTGTGAGAAAGGGTTAAAGGTTTTGCTCCTCGAGCGCGGAAAAAATGTTGAGCATCCCAATTACCCCACCGCCACACTCAACCCATGGGACTTTCCTTACCGCTCAAGACTGACCCAGGAAGACAAAGAAAACAGTTATGTTCAAAGCCGGCACTATTCCTTTCGCGCTGACAATAAACATTGGTATATCAACGACAAAGAAAATCCGTACACGGAAACAAAACGCTTTGATTGGGTCCGGGGTGATATTGTTGGGGGACGTTCATTGCTGTGGGCCCGTATGTGTTTCCGCTGGAGCGACCTCGATTTTGAAGCCAACCTGAAAGATGGCCACGCGGTGGATTGGCCAATTCGTTACCATGACATTGCTCCCTGGTATGATTATGTTGAGTCCTTTATTGGCGTCAGCGGGCAGGCAGAAGGAATTCCGCATCTTCCGGATGGGAAATTCCTGCCTCCGATGGAAATGAACTGCGTCGAGAAATTATTCAAAGGGGCAATCGAATCAAAATTTCCGGGCCGCAAAGTGACCATCGGCAGAAGCGCGAATTTGACCCGGCCGGTCAAAGGCAGAGGCCAATGTCAGAACCGGGACCTTTGTCATCGCGGCTGTCCCTACGGGGCTTACTTCAGCACCAACGCCAGCACGCTGCCTGCTGCATTCACCACCGGGAATCTTACACTCAGGCCACACTCCCTGGTCAACCGCGTGATTTACGACGAGCAAAAACAAAGGGCTGCCGGAGTAGAAATCGTCGACATGGAAACGCATGAAGTCCAGGAGTTTTATTCCAAAATTATTTTCCTGAATGCCGCCACGGTTGCGACCGCCTTTATTTTGCTGAATTCCACTTCATTGCGTTTTCCTAATGGCCTTGGAAATTCGAGCGATCAGGTGGGCCGCAATCTGATGGACCACCA
>JAYVEZ010000419.1:0-2097 GCA_043773645.1 Cytophagales bacterium | reverse complement strand
GTTTGAGGGAGGCGCGCTCCAACAACTCCCCGATGGCCGGGTCGGACCAAGTGAAGACATGATTGATAGGTTCCGGTAGGAAGTACCGGTAGTGGCTTGCCTGACGTAAGCTGCCGGCACTGAAAACCCTAAGGTCCAAGGAGTCGCTCCGGGTAAAATATGTAAAACAGTATTTTACTTAGCAAACATAAGATAAAATAAGATTTGCTATATTTTACCCCAATGCCTTAAAAAAATGAAAATTGTCCGGTTTGACTTAGGGCTGACTGGGGTTTTCCAAGACTGATGTTGTTCATGACCGCTGAAGGGTCAGGTACGTGTGCAGAGCCCACAAAGGGATTTCAGCAACAACCCCCACCATAATTTGTATTCGCAAGATGGGTTCAAAAAGAAATCTGTGATCTTCCCCCACTTTTGCGTACAGGGGGTTAAGCACTTTCCTGTTGCTCGAATTCCATTGGGCTCATCTGGCCCAACGTCGAATGCAAGCGAACGCTGTTGTAATATAATTCGATGTATTCAATGATCTTCTCCTTGGCCTCCTTTCGTGTGTGGAAATCCTCTTCATGGACAAGCTCGACCTTGAGAGTGTGGAAGATGCTTTCTCCCACCGCATTGTCCCAGCAATTGCCCCGGCGACTCATGCTTTGCGTCATGCGGAACACCTTCAGCATGTCCCGGAAATCGTAGCTGGCATACTGGCTTCCCCGGTCACTATGGATCATAAGGCCTACTGGCGGCTTGCGACGCCAATAGCCCCTCTGTAGGGCCGTTGCGACCAGACTGGTCCGCATATGGTCTTCCATGGCATACCCGACGATTAACCGTGAGAACAGATCCACGAAGACGCAGAGGTACAGCCAGCCCTCCCGGGTGCGGATATAGGTAATGTCGGTGACCCAGATTTTGTTGGGCGCCGACACCTTGAATTTCCGGTCCAGGTGGTTCGGGGAAATCGGCAGGTCGTGGTTGGAATCGGTCGTATGCCGGAACTTCCGCTTACCCTTGGCCATCAATCCCATCTCCTGCATGAGCCGGGCGACCCGGTTTTCCCCTACGGATTCACCTTGCCGCCGCAGCCATTCCGTGACCGCCGGCGAACCCACACGGCCCTTATAGCGGTTGAAGATGGCCTTAATCTCCACCCTCAAGCGGATGTCTTCTGATTCGTGGGGCGAGGCCCCACGTTCCTGGTTGCTGTAATAGCCGCTTCGGGATACGCTGAGAACCCGGCACATCTTCTCGACCTCGAAGCAGTCGGCATTCTGGGCAATGAAGGCGTACTTCATTTTTGCCCCTTTGAGAAAATGGCCGTGACTTTTTTTAGGATGGCATTTTCCACCTTGAGCTCCGCATTTTCTTTGCGAAGCAGGCGGAGCTCCTCATCATCAGGCTTCAACCGACCCTTGCCTGGAAAGGCTTGGTCGGCGTCCTGACGGTATTCCCGAACCCAGCGACTCAGGATATTCTCCCGGATGCCAAGGCCCTCGGCCACTTCCCGAATCGGTCCACCCCGGCTCAGTGCCAGGTTGACCGCCTCCTTTTTGAACTCTGAATCGAACTTCCTTCTTTTACCCATGGGGTAAAATTTGCGTTTTCTTGTCTGCATTTTCATCTGGTACACTCCTATCTGGGTGTACGCAAAATCAGGGGAAGATCAGTCAGACGCCTGGCCCAAGGAAAGACCCTAACAGATTCCCTCGTACTCGCCCTAAGCGAATGGACGGAAACCCGAAGATCCCTGCTTGTGGCGGATAAAGTCAAGGCAAAGCCCTTTTCTTTCCGACCTGTATCCCGCTCCAATACCTTGCGTAGGACGACTCGCAGCAGGTGATATTAGTCGATACCTCGATCTGGATAGAATTTTTCAGAGTTAGGGAGCCATACTATTCGGCGGTTCGCGTGCTCCTGGAAAATCGCCAAGCGGTAACAATTGAATTTGTCTTTGCAGAATTGATGCAAGGGGCGAAATCACCACGTGAACGCCGCCTTATACTCGAAATGTGGCATAGCCTCCCCAAAGTCGATGAAACGGGTTTGCTTCTACAAGCTGGTGAGATAGCGGGGTTGCATCGGTGGCCTGAACGTGGGATTGGG
>JAYVEZ010000418.1:0-3314 GCA_043773645.1 Cytophagales bacterium | reverse complement strand
GAATGTTTGGATATATGACCTATGACGCTGTTCGGTATTTTGAAGATATTGAATTGACCATCACCGAGAAATTAGTCCCTGACATACTGTATAAAGTGTATCGGTATGTGATCATCGTGGATC
The DNA here is from genome assembly GCA_043773645.1 of Cytophagales bacterium. Classification (GTDB taxonomy): domain Bacteria; phylum Bacteroidota; class Bacteroidia; order Cytophagales; family Cyclobacteriaceae; genus ELB16-189. The sequence continues at coordinate 3,191 of JAYVEZ010000418.1, read as the reverse complement.
ATTTCTCAAATGAATTGACACTTTTTGAGAATCAACCTGAAATGGAAGGCGGCAGTGGGAAGAATGGACTGGAGAAACTTGAGAAAATAATATACAGCAACCGGTTCTCCACGTTTCCATTCAAATCAACGGGCGCAGAAACTTCTCCGGCAACGGACCGTGATTTTCTGGACAGTGTTGACTTTGGAATGAAACATTGCTTTCGGGGCGATGTATTTCAAATTGTTCTCTCACGAAGGTTTGAACGCACATTTAAAGGAGATGAGTTTAACGTTTACCGCTCGTTGCGATCGATCAACCCTTCACCGTACCTATTCTACTTTGACTTTGGCAGCTTTAAAATTTTTGGATCGTCACCGGAGGCGCAGATACAAATCAGGAATGGTGAGGCGAGTATTTATCCCATTGCAGGAACCTTCAGGAGATCGGGCAATGACAAGGAAGATTCCGTCCTGGCAACCCGGCTCAGCCAGGACGAGAAGGAAAACTCAGAACACGTAATGCTGGTCGATCTGGCGCGGAATGACCTGAGCCGCGATGCGGAAAATGTTACAGTCGAGGTTTTTAAAGAGATTCAATATTACTCCCATGTCATCCACTTGGTGTCGAAAGTGACAGGGAAACTCAGCAGCGAGCATTCGCCATTAAAACTCGCGGCTGATACTTTTCCGGCAGGAACCCTTTCGGGAGCGCCCAAACACAAGGCCATGACGCTGATCAACGCCTGCGAGAAAGTGAACCGGAGCTTTTATGGTGGTGCCATCGGATTCATCGGATTCAATGGTGACATCAACCATGCCATCATGATCCGAACCTTCCTGAGCAAGGACAATAAACTTATTTGCCAGGCTGGGGCGGGGATCGTCGCCAAGTCGGTACCGGAGAATGAACTGCAGGAAGTGAACAACAAGTTGGAGGCTTTGAGAAAAGCCATCACCATGGCGGAAAGATTATGATGAAAGTGTATGTCGGTATGAAAGCAAATGAAATCTCAGAATGAAAATCCTGATTCTTGACAACTACGATTCCTTTACCTATAACCTGGTTCATATGATTCGGTCACTGGGCTACGGGGTGGATATTTTCCGAAATGATAAGATGGACCTTGACCAAGTGAAGAAATATGATAAAATATTATTGTCCCCGGGTCCTGGAATTCCTGATGAAGCGGGTATTATGAAGGACGTGATTTATGAATATGGATCCTCCAAAAGTATTTTGGGTGTTTGCCTCGGCCACCAGGGAATCGCGGAGGTGTATGGTGCAACACTTTATAATCTGCCCATTGTGCGTCACGGAGTGACCTGCGAATTAAATGTCACCAGTCTATCTGAAAGAATCTTTCGTGATATTCCTTCCGGGGTTACGGTGACGCAATACCATTCCTGGGCGGTTGTGCCGGAAAGCATCCAGAACGATCTGGAAGTGACCGCGGTGAATGACCAAGGACTTGTGATGGCCATTGCCCATAGAAATTGGGATGTGCGGGGCGTTCAGTTTCACCCGGAGTCTGTCATGACCCAACATGGGAAGAAGATGATTGAAAATTGGATATCCATTTAATAAGGGTCAAGAAGCATTGATAACGATATACCGGGATGAAGCACATATTAAATGAATTGATAGAGCATCGTTCGCTCAGCAAAGAGACGGCGCGTAAAGTGTTGATAGACCTGGCGTCTGGAAAGTATAATGCCAGTCAGATGAGCGCGTTCATGACTGTCTATATGATGCGTGCCATCACCCTGGAGGAATTGCAGGGCTTTCGGGATGCCATGCTGGAGCTTTGCATTCCCATACGGTTTGATCAGCCGGTCATGGATGTATGTGGCACAGGTGGGGATGGAAAGAACACATTTAATATATCAACCCTCTCCTCATTCGTCGTGGCTGCGGCAGGTCAACCGGTTGCCAAGCATGGTAATTATGGTGTCTCCTCGGTGAGTGGTTCCTCCAATGTTCTTGAATACTTTGGTTATGTCTTTACAAATGACCACGCTCAGCTGGAAAGAAGTCTTGAACGTGCCAATATTTTTTTTATGCACGCACCTTTGTTTCATCCTGCCATGAAGAATGTGGCACCCATCAGAAAGGAACTGGGTGTCAAGACATTTTTCAATATGTTGGGACCGATGGTAAATCCGGCATTCCCTCCGAGGCAATTGGTGGGGGTGTTCAATCTTGAACTTGCCAGGCTTTATGGCTATTTATATCAAAATAGTGACAAGCAGTTTGTGATTCTTCACGATGTACAGGGCTTTGATGAAATTTCCCTAACTGGTTCCTGGAAGATCTTTTCGAATGCCGGGGAGAGACTGCTCGAGCCGTCTGATCTTGGTTTTCCTGAAGTCAATGCCGCGGACCTGGCGGGAGGTGCTACGGTGGAAGAGTCAGCTAAAATATTTTTAAGGATTTTAAAGGGTGAAGGGACCCTTGCTCAAAACAGTGTCGTTATTGCCAACGCGGGCATGGCGTTGTATTGCGCTGACCCCGGAGCGGGTATGGAGGATGCCATGTCACGGGCAAGGGAATCACTCGTTTCCGGCAATGCCTTAAAGTCATTTCAAAATCTCTTGGAAAAAAATTGAGGGAATGAACATACTCGACCAGATTATTGCTCAAAAGCATAAAGAAGTGACTCAGCATAGGGAGCTCCGTTCAATCAGTCAGTTGGAGCAAAGCAGTGACTTCTCGGCTCCGTGCGTTTCCATGAAGGAGTATTTGCTGCGAAAGAACTTGTCAGGTATTATTGCCGAAATCAAACGAAAATCCCCATCGAAAGGAATTATCAATGATCATGTTTCGGTAGAGAAAATATCGGTCGGCTATGTAGAGGCTGGTGCCTCGGCGCTTTCCATCCTGACTGACCAAACATTCTTCGGGGGAAGCAATGATGATTTGGTTACGGCGAGGAAGTTTAACAAATGTCCTATTTTAAGAAAGGATTTTGTGCTGGAGGAGTATCAAATTATTGAGGCTAAATCGATTGGTGCCGATGCCATTCTGCTGATTGCCGCTGTGCTGGATGCAAGAACCCTGAAAGGTTTGTGTTCATTTGCCCATCGTCTGGGCCTGGAAGTCCTCGTGGAGGTTCACAATGAGGTGGAGCTGAAAGACAATCTCGATTCAGGAGCCGATATGATGGGGATTAACAATCGCGACCTGAAGACCTTTGAGATCTCAGTGGAGAT
>JAYVEZ010000417.1:0-22210 GCA_043773645.1 Cytophagales bacterium | reverse complement strand
GTGACAGGGGCGGGTACTACTTATACAGTAACTCTTAATAGTTATGTTAGTACAGGTACGCTCAGGCTGGATTTCAATTCCAATGGCACTGTAAAAGATCTTGCTACAAATGCAACATCAGCATCATTTGTTCCGGCAGGTTTTTCGGGCAAATACACGATTACCTTGCCGAAACCCACAAATAATGTAACATCACTTACTGCCACACCACTCAATCCGTATCAAATCAGGCTTGATTGGGTCAACCCTATTCTTGGAGTACTACCAACCCATTTGGTTCTTCTTGCAAAAACTGGTGTGGCCGGATACGCCGCTACGAGCAACGGGGCCTTGGTAACTCAAGAAGAAAATTTCGCGGATGACAATGGAGCTTTTATCGTACCGTATGGAACAACAACTTACACTTGGTCCGTGTCTAACCCCGTCAGCATGCATTCAGGCACACAATATGATTTCATTGTGGTTCCCTACACCCTGCCTGCCAATGTATCGAACGACAACATTGATTTCCTGACTACAGGTACACCCACCATATCTGCGTTTACCACAACGGGCAACACCAGCACCTTGCTCGTGGGCTCAACAGGTCCGCAGGCTACCATCTCTTCGTTGTTGGATATAGGGAGTTTGCCAGGTCAGCTTGTCTTCTCATTTAAATTGCAGGAAGATGGCATTACGCCTGGCATAGATGACGCCAAAACTATATTTACCGACCTGGTATTCAAGTCAGGTACAGGAAGTACTGCCATTACCTGGAGCGATATCATCGCCCAAGCCAGGCTCACAGATCTTGTTAGTTCACAAATCCAGAACACTACCAACTTTGCGGGGAATACAATCACCTTTAGTGGCATTGGAGGGTTAATTGGTACTTTAAATGATAACCAGCTCAAGGAGTATGAACTGAGGTTGTACCTGAAGAACCCCATGACGGGTGTGGCTAAGGAAAATGTGGATGGTCAGCTGTTTAATTTTCTGGTTGACATTTCCAGCTTCACATTTGCTGCCCATTCTTCCGGAATACAGACCGTACCTGCGCAATCCCAGACTTCCGGTACCCCTGGTTTCAACGTTATCAATGTCGCGGCTACCAAGTTGGTATTCAGCACCCAGCCTCCCGCCGGACCTCTTGTGCTTGCGAATGTTGTCAGCGTATCCACACCGCCAGACAACTTAACTGTACCTGTAGTAAGAGCACAGGATGCCAACGGCAATACAGATCTTAATTATACATCAGTCCTTACCGTGACCAATGCTGGCTCCATTGTCATGAACGGTATACCATTAAATCAAATAACTCCCGCGACTGGTGTTGCTCAGTTTCCAGCTGCCTTTAATTATCAAGACAGTGGAAACGGTACCCTCACCGTTGCAGGACCCAGTGTCACCAGTGCGGTAAGTAATGCCGTGACCGTCGTCTACAGCACGACCAGCACCATTACCGCAGGCGCTCTCGTTGAACCCCTGACGATATCATCGCTTACTACGGCCGGCCCTGGTGTTCCTGTATTTGATTTCACCATCAACGATGACAACAATGTAGTTGCTAATACAGATAAGTCACCAACGCGCATCAATTCTATCACGATTTCACCGGAAGCAACCAACCAGATCAATTGGGCACAAGCCATAACCTTTGGGGTTGGTGGTGCGACCTTGACTGGAAGTGGCGGACCTATCAACGCAACCTCCATCACGGCAGCCGGAATTACATTTCCTTTGAACATCGCCACCGATGGCTTCATCGGAGACGATCTTTCAAGAACTTATACGCTTCGAATCTGGCTGAGCAATTCAATGCCAATACCTCTTCGCAACACCATCGACAATAAAAAGTTTGTGTTTGAGGTCCTTCAAGCGAATGTGATCACGACTGCACAAAGCAGCGCCATCGCAGGCGGTGAAAAAGAAGACTCCGGCGCCGGACCAGTGAACAATGCTGTCAATGTAGTGACAACAAAATTGGTGTTTACCCAGGATATGACCACGCCCCTGCTGCCCAACAAAGACATCAACCTGCAACAAGCAGTGCCGGTGGTGGAGGCGGTTGATGTTAACGGTCTCAGAGACTTCAACTACAATACGACTAACCTCTCCGTGACCGGTGCTGTGACCATGTCTGGTCTACCTCCAGCATCAGGAGTTGGTTCACTCCAGAATGGTATTGTCACGTTCCCAACTACCTTCAGGTATACCAACGTTGGTAACGGTGCCCTCACCGTTTCTTCTCCGGATGCCCCCTTCCCTACTGCGGCATTGAGCATTAATCCCGTAACTGTTCAGGCGGGTAGTGCCTCCACCGTCACGAGCGGTGCAGGACCGGGTACTATTTCAACACTGGACACCAATTCAGGTGCTCCGGTAACCGTATTCAGCTTCCATGTAAACGATGATCCAGCTGGAACTCCTGCCGCGCAAGATGATGGAAACAATACCCTGATCACTTCAATCAAAATTACCAAGGCAGCCAGCAATACAGTTCCAAACTGGAATGAAGCCATTGCAGGGGCTACCTTAACGGATGGAGTGGGAAATTCACTAAGCGTTGTGACGGGCCCATTGACCATTACCGCCAATGATATAACATTTGATTTGACGCTCCCGGCAGCTGGCACATTGGGGACTGTCACCGATGGTACCAATTTACCCGGACCAGTATTTACCGGCACCAAAACCTACACGCTCAAAGTATATTTGAAAACAGCATTGCTCGGTGCTTTGCCTACATCCATTGACGGCCTTGCCTTTGGGTTTGAAGTTCTTACGAGTGGAATTTTGACTAGCGCCGCGGGCACTGGAATTCTTCCTTTGCAGCAACAGAATTCAGGAGCCGATGTGGTCACTGTCGTTGCTACGAAATTGGATTTCACTATCCTGCCGTTTGCTACGGCTCCTGCCGTGCCTAATGCATTCCCCAACCTGGGAAGTCAATTCACCCCGTTCGCAAATAACCTGGGCGTGGAAGCGCATGATACCTATGGAAACCTTGATAAGGACTTCAATGGAAATGTTGGCACGATGACGGTCGCTAATTCACTGACAACGGCAAATAATCCTTCAGGATCATTCACTGCGGGCCGGCTTACATTCCCGGCCGCCTTTCAATATCAATCTGGAAATAGCCAGGACGGATCATTGACATTGACCGCGGGTCCAACAGGAGCTGGTGCAGCAGGTACTGTAACCAGTACCTCTACTCCTATCAATATTATTTCGTCCTTTGAATCGCGCGTCAAACCCGATCCTACCTTTTCATTTACCACAAACATCGGATACGTTGCCTTTCAAGAGCAGAACGGCGTAGGACCTGATCGCATTACTCCATCAGACATCACATTCGGCAATGGGAGTTTTGAACTTGCCCGCATCCTCCTCTCCGATGGTGACGCCGATTTAGTAGCCGGAGATTTTGATGGTGCCTCAACGGTGCTAAACTCGATTACGATCCGCATCGCTGATGCAACCAATGCATCGACCATGGGTCAAATAAAGAGCATCGCACTTTATAACAGTGGATTTGCAGGGGCAACCGAACTCATCGAGCATTTGGTTACAGCACCTGAGGCAGCAGCCGGCCAGGTTGTACTCAGCGGTTTGAATATCGTTGCACCTGATGACAACTTGGTACTGGGCGTGCCTACTCCCACACCGATCAGTATTCGGGTGAGCTTTAAGAACACAGGAATTATTGACAAAACCCTCTTAAACGTAAGCATTGCTGGTGCCGTTTTGGGCGGTGGCTCACAGTTCCGCATTGGAGATATTCCTGCCGACATTGCAGGTGTTTCCGGTGGTTTGAGTGCCCCACTGGGTGTAAATCTGGTGAATGTTGTTGCAACAAAACTGGACTTCACCGCGCAACCTGCTGTATTTGCCGGCAAGAACCAACCCGTTGTGTTTGGTGCCGTAGCAGCACATGATCAATTTGGATTCCTGGATGTTGACTTTAACAATGTGACAGCAATCGTAAGTTCCGGGGTTCCCGTCAATGGGTCATTTACATTCCTTAGTGGACTTCTTGATATGTCAAGCCTTCAATATGGAAGCCAGGGAGATGGTACGCTCCTTGTTCAAGCGGGCCCTCTTATGAGTAATGTGAACAACGTTGTGGGCGGATTCCCCAATGTGGCAACTCAGTGCACACACGTGGATGTTATGCATGTGAGTACCTCGTATAACTCCACAGGCGTTATAACTTCAACAAATCTTGTTGGAGGTACGGCCAACAAAGTGATTTTCGGTTTCACTTTCAATGCGCCATACTCCATCTCATCGCCTTCCGATCAGCCATTGGTGCAGAAGTTTACACTTACCTTTAGCCAGCCAACGACGGGAGTATTCCTGCCTCTGCCAAACATGCATGTGGTTGAATCGGCGAGTCCAACCTTTAGCGGTGGTTTGCCTGATGTTACTACGCTGGGTGCAGTGGTTACCCAGCCTACCACCTCAACATTGCTGGTAGACTTCACGAGTTCTCCGCGCGATCTTAGAGCGAATCCAACCCTGTCATACTGGCTTGTGGTAGACATCGATCCGAATGCGAGTGGTGCTACGCCAGCACTTCAAGTGTCGTTGGTGGATGGTGGAAATGGATCCACTACCAATAGCAACATTACGATTTCACCTGCACTCTCAACTTTTAATAAGGCAAGTTCTACTTCATCAACCTTTGGGCAGACGTACACTTTCGCGTCCATTTTCCCTCCAACGTTGACCAGTTCCTATCCGGCCGTAGCACAAACCAATGTTGATCCGGGCCAGACCACCCTGGAACTGACATTCAGCGTACCGGTATATTCTCTGGATCAAGTAGTGACACTGGTTGACAAGACAACGCCATCCAACTTTAGGGTTCTTAACGCAACCAATGGCTCCTATTTAGGGGGTGCAGGGATTGCTGCCCAACCCATCATATTTACCATTCCTGCAGCCTTCCTGGTTGCGGACAAGGAATACTATGTCACGATAGCTCAGGGAACCTTCAATGGAGCTGGTGGAACTGGAATAATGGATGCTGCAAACAATTTGTTCCCTGGCATTTCCTACTCTGGTACTTTGTTCTTCAGGACTGGCAATCCTTTGAAGTCCCCGAAACTGCTCTACACCGGTACATTGCCAGTACCTGTTCCCGCGGTACCCAATGATCCAATCGTGACTGACATCACTCAGTCCGGAGCAACTATTGATGCTGCTTTCGACTTGCAGGGCAAGGCCTACTTCATGGTCTTGGCTACGAATTCCGCTCCGCCAAGTAATGCACAGATTAACGGATCCACGGCTTATTTGGCAAGTCCTGTAATTGCCAGGGGCACGATCGATATAAATAATACAAATCCAATTTCTCAGTTTGGCATCATCAATCCAACTGCGGGAACCTTTGCACCTGGTACGCACTATGTATGGATGTATGCGGAAAGCTATCTTGACAAGAACCATTCGCTTACAGCAATCCCCACTGCAGGTCCTTATGGTGGAATCGGTGTCGGCTTTGCACCCAATACTTTGCCTGGTCCCACATTAACATTCACAGCGCCTCCACTTACTACGGGCGGGGTGACAATGAATCAGCCATCAATTTCAATTTGTAATAACAGTTACCAAATACTCAGTTCTCCAATCGTCATTTCTGAAGGAACAAACAACCAGTTTAGCGGTGGCGTTCAAACGCTAAATTTGGTACTACCCGCTGGCTTCCAATTCGATGTGACGCTTGTGGCCGGTATTCCAGCCAATGGCAAACTGACTCTTTCAACTGGGGCTGATTTTAGCGGTCCTCAACCAACGACACCTTTGAGTTTCCTTGGCAATAGTATCCTTACCATTTCCTTTAATAACACTGGAAGTGCCAGCTTGGATAAGATAGTCCTTTCAGGGCTGAGGGTTAAGGCAACTTCTTCATCGAGCGGTCAAATCTTCAGATTGGGTGGTAATGGAATTCCTGCCATCGCCGATGCTTCTCCAATGGGTACACTCACCTCGTTTGATGCACCCACCATCAACTTTGATAATAGCTTCTCTACCAATGCACTTGGAATTTCCCAACCAGGCCCTGTAGTGACTGCTATACCGGACAACACGGTACCGGCGCTTATCCAACTTACGCCTTATATAGATCCATTGTCCAGTGACTTTGGTCCCAGTTCATTTGGTGGGCAGGGGGTTAATATCAACATCCTGACATTGGGTGCTGTCACCTTGGACGTGCCATTCAACATTACGGTTACCCATACCGACAATAATGGTTGTGTGTCTCAAAATCCAGTACAGTATACCGTATACGATCACAAAACGGCCGTCAATATTACCAATGTGGCCAAGGTTACACCTGCAAATCCAACGGGTGCCGATCAGGGACCCTATTGCAGTACGAACACGAATTTTATTGTAAATCAAATCACTCCCCCAACATTTGGGCTGGTGGTGCGGGACATCAAATACAACAACCTCGCAGGATATTACATGGAGGCCTTGACGGCGGCTATCCCATCGACATCGACTCCCCTACAAATAATCAATGCGACAAGCTTCGGTGGTGCCTGGAACACCCTGGTGAGGAAGTTACCAAACCTGGTTTCAACCACAACCATTGGAGGTCGGCCTTATGTCACCAAGAACTTTGACGAGGCAATGATCCTTGATGCGAATTCATTTTCATCAGCGGCATTAACACTCCCGGCAGCCCCCGCCGTCACAGCGGGTACACTTCCAGACCCTTACAGCTTCTTCAAGCAAGTGTCCTCCCAAAATCAATTCTACTATACGGGCGGATCACTTGGATTTGTCGAGTTTACCGGCACTTACCGGAGTATTACCAATCCTACGGTGGTTATACCCCGTAAACAAATTGTTGAATTTTATGTGCCAGCTGTTCCTGTTGTTGAAGTTGGTCAAACCAATCAGCCAGTTCCAGGTACGACCGTGTATTGCGAATATGGAGGACCGATCAGTATCAATGGATATCCTGCCGCATTGGCTGGAACTTCTGTCGGCAGGTTTACTGTTCAAGATGCTGCCCTGGGAACCATCCTTTATGATGTTCCTCCCGTGGGTGCTTCAACTATTCCGCCGGCAACTCCTGCAGGGAGTGCCTTTATTGATAATGGAAATGGAACGGCAACCTTGGATCCTTCTCAACTGAAGAATACTTACCGTACCATCAAAATTATCTACACATTCCAGCAAAACAACTCGCCCTGTCAGAGCAGCGCGAGCATCATTATTCAGGTCACTCCGAATCCAGTAGCTAATTTCACTTTTGCCAGCACCATCGGACCCAACACACCGGTAGGAACTGCATACTGTGAAAACCGGCAAGTAAATTTTGATGCTTCCAGCACCACGATATCACCCGGATTCAGTCTGCAAAGTTTCGCCTGGAATTTCGGAGATATCAGCTCGGCAACAAACAGACCTCCTCCTGGCCCGCTGGCTACAGGATGGAACCACACCTACGCGTTGGCCTCCACCTATTCTGCATCTCTGGATGTTACCTCCAATAAAGGATGTCATTCTCTGCCATTCACTACACCTGTTCCTACCACGACAGTCGGAACCAAATCTCTGCCCATCATAGTCGGTGGAATACCAACGGTCAAGATGAGATTTGACGGCGTCTCTACAGCTGACGTATTCAACTTCAAGAGCAATGGCTCTACGGTTTCGGGCAACGATACGTTCGCAGCGCTTGACTGGGACTTCGGTGACGGCAGTCCAATAGTGCATTATAATTATGCTGTTCCGCCTGGCACTGATCCGTCTACCAATTTTGCACACAGTTATGCTGCGGCTGGAAGGAAAGCCGTTGATATGAAATTGACGAGTACAATTGGTTGCGCAAATAGCCTGAGCCTGACCAACACCGCGTTGGGGCTCAACCCAACTGATAACGGTTTTGCACGAACAGTAGTTGTGCTGCCAATAGGCGCCACGGCTCCAGGAGGAACTGGCGCCTATCAGCAGGACTTTGAACTTTCCGATGGCGGCTGGCAAGTCTGGTTCGCTGGAACGCCTAGTCTTCCGGTGGTATTTACCCCAAACACACCTCCAACGCCTCCTTTTTCCTGGCTATATAATGCTCCGGACGGAACGGTTATTAAGCCAGACCCCAACGGACTCAATGGAGCCAGTGGAGCCGGCGTTGGTGCGGTTGGAAAATATTGGAAGACATATAATGCAACCACCAAGAAGTACACGGGGTTTGAAAGATCGGCCCTCTATTCTCCCATGTTCGATATCAGCGGATTGGGAACACCGATGCTGTCATTCAGCAATGTTGTTCAAATGGAATCCAGTGATGGGGTCATCATAGAGTACTCCACCGATGACTTGAACATTGCTGATCCACTCAAGAAATGGACTGTGCTTGGCTCTTCGATCGGCGAAGGAGTAAGCTGGTTTACTGACAAAGGGATTGCGTCAAAGCCTGGTAACCAGGTCGGAAACGACTTTGGATGGAGCGGTGTTGTCAATCCCGCCTGGCAGACATCAAAACATACCCTGGATGAAATCAGCCCGGCCGGTAATCTGAAAAAAGTAGTGTTCCGGTTTGCATTGGCCAGTGCCAAAGGGGTGCCAACGGTCGAAGGATTTGCCATCGACAACGTACGTGTGGGAGATAGAACGCGTACCATATTGCTTGAGAGCTTCGAGAACACAGCCAATACCGATCCATCAGAAGCGTCCGAAAATACAAGCGTTGCAAAATTCCCTGGTACTACGGTTGGCACACAGGTGATCAAAGTCAATTACCATGTCAATTTCCCCGGCCTGGATCCCTTTAACAGCGACAACCCTGCGGACCCCAGTGCAAGAGCGCTGTACTATAACATAGTACAAACGCCCAAGTCAAGGCTGGATGGTTTCCCGGATGCACAGGACAGGCTATTCTCAGTCTGGAGTCAGACAACGTACGGAACCCGTAGCTTACAATTGGCCCAAGCCATCATAACTCCAACTGCCACCAATACCGGAGGGAAGGTGAGCATATCCGTGGCTGTAACAGCGGTATTTGATTTACCGGCCAATACAATTCTACAGGTAGCCTTGGTTGAAAAGGACGTACCCTTGGGAAGCCTGTCTGCCGGACAAAAAGGCCTGGTGAAGAGTGGTGAGACTGACTTTGTTCATGTCTTGAAGAAGATGCTGCCCAGCGCTGCAGGGACACGCTTCGGGACGACACTTGTTCAGGGCGCTTCAAGAACGTTCCCTGCAACGGCAGGAGGACTCGATTGGGTACCAGATCCTACAAAAATGTACTTGCCCGCCAATGATTTGCGTGTGGTTGTATTCCTCCAAAATGAAAGCAATGGTGAGGTGTACCAGGTTAACTATGCCGACGTAGCCGATCCTGCTGTCGTTACAGGTCTGGAGCCCATCGCTGCCGAAGATATCCTGGTGTACCCGATTCCAGCCAACCATGAAATGAACATCCGCTTGCCTGGTGCCTTGCAACAGGTAGCAGGTGTGCAGATGGTGGATCAGGTGGGTCGTATCGCAGTGACTACTTCAATACCGGAAGGAGCCAACTCCAAAACGATCAATACCCGTGATATGGCAGCGGGTGTCTACATCCTGATGATCGAAGTAGGTCCGGGAAACATCACCCGCAAAAAGGTGATGGTGGTTCACGAAGAATAGAAAGAATCGGTTAATTACCTATATTAGAGAAGCCCCCTTTTTAGTACTAAAAGGGGGCTTTTTCTTTTAGTTCACTTGTTTTGATTGTTGTCACCTTTGCTTAATTTCAAACTCTGTTCACCCCGAATAATAGCCACTCATGGAAATATTTCTAAAAGCTGATGCATGGCTGGCGCTCCTCACGCTCTGCTTTTTGGAAATCGTACTTGGCATAGATAATATTATTTTCATTTCGATCGTATCCAATAAACTGCCGGAAGAGCTGCGTCAACGCGCACGGAATACCGGACTCGCCCTGGCGATGATTGTTCGCATTGGATTCCTCCTGGGCATCACCTGGATTATCGGTTTTACAGAACCTTTGTTTGTCATTCCTACCAATTGGCTCATGAGTCATGTCATGGAAGTCAGTGGCCGTGATCTCATCCTGGGATTTGGTGGTCTCTTTCTGATTGCCAAAAGCACGATGGAAATTAATCATGAAATGGAAGGAAGTGACGACGATGATGACGAGGAAGGCATCGCCAAGCGGGCCTCGGTGACGTTGGCAGGAACAGTTGTCCAGATCATCCTGCTCGATATTATATTTTCTTTCGACTCCATTCTGACCGCCGTGGGGATTGTTGACCGGGACAAAGTGATCATCATGATTCTTGCGGTCATCGTTTCCATCATTGTCATGATGTTTTTCAGCGGCTCCATCAGCCGATTCATTCAACAGCATCCTTCGATGGAGGTTTTGGCACTTGGTTTCCTCATCCTGATTGGATTCATGCTTTTTCTAGAGGCCCTTCATTATGTAGTCCCGAAAGGATACATCTACTTCGCCATTGCATTCTCCATGCTCATTGAACTCACCAACATTCGCGTCCGCAAGAAACGCAAGATGAAATCCAAGCCCGTTAAATTAAATAAGCCCTTCAGCGAATCGGAAATGAAAGAGGCTATTAAACAGCTGGATAAATAGATCGATAGCTTTTTTCTCAAATCCTACTTTGTCGAGTTTATCCAATGATACATAATTCCCGAGAAGGGGTCACAAAGCCCACACCTATGTGCCGACGCACTTCGGTGCGCAGGCACGACGAAGGCACAAAGGACACAATGGAATTAGAAATCAAATTGCATATTTACTTTAAATTTTTCGTGTTTTCTTTGTGCCTCCTTAGTGCCCGTTGTGACCTTGCCATTCTTTTTCTCAACAGTTGGGAAAGAAGATTCAAGTTGCAAAGTAGGACTAACAATCAACAATTAATTGTTCAATGAATATGATGAATGCACCTGATCCACGATATCCCATCGGAAAATTTGACGCTAAAGGGACGTATACCCCCGAAGACATCAAGCAATGTCTGGACCGAATAAAATCACTTCCCACAAGACTGGAAAGTGAAGTGAAAGGACTTTCACCCACACAACTGGACACGCCCTATCGCGAGGGAGGCTGGACGGTGCGCCAGGTAGTCCATCACATCGCAGACAGCCACATGAACGCATACATTCGCACCAAATGGACCCTCACAGAAAACACGCCAGTAATCAAAGCATATGACGAAAAAGGATGGGCGGAAACACCTGAGACAAAATCCTCTCCTACTGTATCGCTCGATTTGCTAAAAGCATTACATGCAAAATGGATTATCCTGTTGGATGGTCTTTCTGACGGTGACCTTCAGAAAGAATTTATCCACCCCGATACACGCAAGCAGGTCCCGCTCAAGCGCATCATTGCGATGTATGCCTGGCACGGGGATCATCATCTTGCCCATATTACTTCGCTGAAGACAAGTCTGAATTGGGAGGGGAAATAGTTACAGGTTACAGGTTGACCGTTGCCAGGTTCGACTTGTAACCTGTAACTTGCAACCTGTTTCAAGCATGCGTCCTTACTCCCCACCCCCACTCCTCTTCAATCGTCACCTAGAAACCATTTACCCTGCCTTGTTCAGGAGTGTGAACTTCAAACCTCCGGTGCGAGAAAGGATAGCAACTCCTGACAACGATTTCCTTGACCTGGATGTGTATTCGCAAGGGGCCTCACGCTGCGTCATTATCAGCCATGGCCTGGAAGGGAATTCCAGCAGGGCCTACGTATTGGGCATGGCCAAGACTTTTTACACTGCCGGCTTTGACGTGATCGCCTGGAATTACCGTGGCTGCAGTGGCGAGGTAAACAGGCAGCTTCGGTTCTACCACAGTGGTGCAACAGACGATCTCAAGACGGTTGTTGAACACGCCGCTAAAAAATATACTGATTTAACCTTGGTGGGCTTCAGTTTGGGAGGAAATCTGACACTCAAGTACCTGGGTGAGGCCATTCCGCATCCAGCAGTGCATCAGGCAGTGACATTTTCTGTGCCAATGAACCTGCATTCCAGCTGTATGCAAATTTCAACCCCTGGCAACTGGATGTATGTAAGGCGGTTTCTCTCCAGCCTGAAAAAGAAAGTGAAAGAAAAGGCCGCCATCCGAACTGACCTGAACATCGAAAAGCTGGATTCAATTCAAACCTTGATGGAATTCGATGATTATTTCACCGGACCCATTCATGGATTTCAGGATGCCCTGGATTATTACAATCAATGCAGTTCGATCAATTTCATAGAAAGTATTGGTGTCCGAACCCTCATTGTCAATGCCTTGAATGATCCGTTTCTCGGACCGGACTGCTATCCCACCAAAGACTTCAAGCGTTCAGACCATGTAACGATGGAGTATCCCTCCCATGGAGGCCATGTCGGTTTTGCCTTGTTCGATCAGAAAGGGCTATATTGGTCAGAGATGCGGGCCTTGTCATTTATCAAATCGGAGTAGTATGTTCATTCGTTACTCGATTACGGCAGATGCCGGTGCAGTCGCTGAACGTTTTTCAGTCGATGTTCCCGAAGGATATCAACCCTCTTTCAATGCTGCCCCCACACACCTCTTACCCGTCATCACCCAGGACAGTCAGAAAGGTCTTTCCTTTTTTTACTGGGGTGCGCCTCCGGCCTGGGCCAATAAGAAATCTTTGGCTGAAAAAATAATCAATACCCGCTCTGAAACGATCTCCGAAAAAATTGTAACCCGCAAGAAACTACAGGAGAGGCGTTGCCTCATCCCTGCAGACGGGTTCTATGAATGGAAGAGGGCTGGCAAGCGCGCCAGCATACCCTATCGATTCACCTTGAAAGACAAAAGCCTCTTTTCCATGGCCGGGCTTTGGGAAGAATATGATGATGAGGACGGCAATATGTCGCACACATTCAGCGTGATTACCACAGAAGCAGTCGAGTTGGTACTTCCGATCGGCGACCGGATGCCATTGATCCTCACCCCGGAAGAAGAACTTGCATGGCTCAATACCCACGATGCTATTGAACTTTCTTCATTGCTCAATGCATTCTCCGGGGACTTGGAATACTATTCTGTTTCACCCATGGTCAACTCCCCTGACCGCAATAGCCGTCTCGTCATTATGCCTGCACCGCCTGCGGATCAATATGGTAACCTGACCTTGTTTGACTAAAGACGGGTTCAGGCTGCGGGTCGTTTACCTGGACACAAAAGCCAGAGGCCTGTAGCCAGCAGCTTTGAGCGTTTCTCAACAAAGATTCAATCGACTAAATTAGTGTAGTGGGGAATTAATCGAACCGGATTAACATCACTCGCCATCTTCCTTCTTCTTGGGAGGGGTGTCTGTGGGTTCAGATTTTTTTCTATTGAAGAGTCCGCCTTTCTTTTTCGGCGATGGTTCATTTACATTGGTCTTGACAGGCTGATCCAAGGTCGTGCTGGTTGAGTCATTCTTTTGCTTTTTCTTAAATGGATTCTTAAAGAAGCCGCCTTTCTCCTTCTTCACTTCAGTGGCCTTTCCTGTATCCTTCTTTTTTTCATTCTTATTCTCCAGGGCGGCCCTTACATCTGGCAATACAAGCATCTCCCGGAAGTACCACATATAGAGATCCTGATCAAGGTTATACTTCTCTTTTGTCTTCGTGATGGCGTACACGCTGTCGGCGGGTGCCTTGCCTGCCCCAGTGCTGTCAGCCGCATCTGCTTCTGCCAGGGTCAGTTCAGCCCCCTTATCTTCTTTTAGAGAGTCTGGAATGACCGGATACACAGGCTTCATTTCCACAGTCTGCATCTTCCTGTATTTCTTGCGGTAGGATTCGGAAGTCGCCACGAGGTACCGATTCTTGCCGGTGCTGGCCGTTAATATTTTTGGCGTTGAGTCTTCATTAAAGTAGCTAAACCGCTGCCGGGTAGTCTCTTTGTCATAGATGAAAGAACTCTGATAAGCAGGGCAAATGAGCCGCGAGGTGCAAGCACCAAGAAGCATGAGTGAACCAATGAAGAACAAGAATCCCCTGATCATGGGCAGATTAAAGTGCAATCAACAAAAATAAAGAAATAACCCCAAGTAATGGTATTTTTCGCATTTAGGTAACCAGCATAACTAGCTGATTTACAGATTAAATAGTTCCTAGAGCTACTTTTTGACTTTTAGTCAATCCTGAGACGACCAGACGGTACGAATTATCAATCAGCCTTTTGACGAGAAGGTCGGCTACAGCTTCTTGCATCTGCACCGTAATCCAGTGCCGCTTGTTCATGTGATAGGCGGGTTGGATAAACCCAAACCGGTCCCTCAACTGAGCCCCCTCTTCCGGGTCAACCTTTAGGTTAATCCCTTCAAAATCGTCGACGTTAGTCAGGGCAAACATCTTGCCCATTACTTTAAAAACAAGGGTGTTTGAATCGAACGGAAAGGTCTCGGTTACCCCGGGCTTCGAAAGGCAATAGTCCCTGAAGGATTCTATATTCAAATGAAAAACCGTTTGGCAATCATGTAGATTACAGCCAACAAGAAGATGCCGATGGAGATCTTATTGATCCCATGCATCATCCTGATATTCACGTTGAGAGGTCGGTTGGGATCTTTTTTCCGAAAGAAATAGCCTCCCACTTCCCCCAGCGAAATAAACTCCCTGAAGTTTAATTTCTTTTTTGGCTCCAACGGTTGATTTGTGTCATTGTTCATAGTTCATTGGATATCTTTTAGCTCCAGCCAATTTCCATCTTCTTTAATTAATCCGATTAACTCATCCACCGCCTGCGCGGCCGGGACATTCTTCTTTACCACATCTTTGCTTCTGTACAGTGTGATCCGTCCAGGCCCTGATCCTACGTAGCCATAGTCCGCATCGGCCATCTCGCCCGGTCCATTCACGATGCAGCCCATGATCGCAATCTTAATGCCTTTCAGGTGGTTTGTGCGGGCGCGAATCTTGGCGGTGGTTTCCTGCAAGTCAAAGAGCGTCCGACCACAGGAAGGACATGAAATATATTCTGTCTTGGAGATGCGTGTCCGGGTGGCCTGAAGGATATTGAATGCAGTATCGTTCACTCCTTTGTCTGGTCCGCATTCTTTGGCTGCGATCCAGACACCGTCTCCCAGGCCATCTATCAAAAGACCGCCCAAATCGGTAGCAGAGTAAAGTTGCAAACGCTCGGGTGTCAAGGCATTGTATTGACGTCTGATGACCACCGGAACCTGGCAATGTTGGTTCAGCAATTCAACAAACAGCCTTCGTTGCTCTGCATAGCCATGCTTGTTGTCGGTATCGATCACCAGGATTGCTGTGGGGTCAGCTGCCAGCCTCTCCATTAGCATGACGGAAACATCGTAGAGACCAGCTGCAACAAAGTTCAATGTGTCTGAAGCTTGCCCGCGGTCCAGGTAGGCCTGAACGGACAACAATGGATAGCTCCTTGCCTGATCCCGCTGGTTTACCCATGTAGCATGATTATAGATAAGTCCCAGGGTGCCCGGTATTTCAAAGTCAACCACCCGGTCCCCCAGATACACATAGTCACAGGCCACATCGGTAATATTCCACTTGTCCAACGGAACAGAGTATTGATATCCCACGGCAAAAAGGGATGCCTGAGATACTTTCTTTTTGTGTGAAAAATCAGCGACTACCCTTGGGACCTGATGCCCACCCAAATTGGCTGTCACCCGCGTGGTGCGGCGGGTGTACGCAAAAGGATTGATGGGATATTGGTTTATCTCAGGAATGGTGTCGTGCGGAAGCCGGCTCTTATATCGGTCGGCCAACTCAATGCAGACTGGCACCTCCGCCTCTGGCTCTTCCGTAAGCGATACCCGGATCGTGTCGCCCAAACCATCTTCCAAAAGGGTGCCAATGCCAACCGAAGACTTGATCCGGCCGTCTTCACCATCCCCTGCCTCTGTTACGCCAAGGTGAAGGGGATAAGGTCGGAATTGTTCTTCTTCCAGTTTCTGAACCAGCAACCGATAGGCTTGAATCATCACCTGCGGATTACTGGCTTTCATAGATAGAACAATGTTGTGGTACTGCAGGTCATCACAGATGCGTAAGAATTCAAGTGCTGATTCCACCATACCAAGGGGCGTGTCGCCATAACGGCTCATGATGCGATCGGAGAGTGATCCGTGGTTGGTGCCAATGCGCATGGCCGTGCCGTATTCTTTACAAATCTTCACCAGCGGTGAGAATTTAGCCCGGATGCGATCCAGTTCTGCTTCGTAGGCTACCTCTGTATAGTCGATCTCTTCAAATCGCTTCTTGTCAGCGTAGTTCCCGGGGTTGACACGAACCTTCTCAACAATACGGGCTGCAAGTTCAGCTGCATTGGGGGTGAAATGGATGTCGGCGATGAGTGGCACGCGGTATCCCCGGGCACGGAGTTCTTTCTTGATCTCTGCAAGGTTTTGTGCTTCTTTCAGGCTGGGTGCCGTGATCCTCACATATTCGCAGCCTGCTTCCACCATGCGGATGGTCTGCTCTACGGAGCCCTTGGTATCCATTGTATCGATGGTGGTCATGGACTGGATGCGAATGGGATTGTTGGCCCCCAGCGGTATGTCGCCAATGGTCACTTCCTGCGTTTTCCGGCGGGAATATCGGACCAGGCTATCACAGTATTGGCGCACTTGGGTTACAGAGGCATCCATTGCTCGCGAATTGATACAAAGTTAACCTTTCAGGAAACAAAAAGTTCAAATGTCGCCTTGCTGAGGGCGCATAAGGATTTCTTCCACGACGCTCCGCGGCGACAGCGCGTAGGCACCAAAAACAGCCTCTGCAACATCTTCCGGGCGCATAAAGCGGTCGTCGGGCAACGCTACCCCATCCCAACTTGCGGTCCGGGTGGCCCCCGCCAGCACGGCAGTAACCCTGACGTTGTACTCCTTCAATTCTTCCCGCAGCACTTTGGTGAATCCCAATAGGGCAAATTTAGATATGGTGTAAGAGCCCCCGTTTGGATACGCCAATATGCTTGCGACGGAACAAATGGTAAAAATATGTCCCGATCGCCTTGCCTTCATGGCGTGTGCCAACCCCCGGGTCATGCGGTAGGCGCTGTAAACATTGGCTTCTATCATGCTTTGTAGTACGCCCTCCCCTTCTTCCAACACCTGGCCTGGCACAAAAAAGCCAGCGTTATTCACGAGAACATCCACAGGTCTCTGCAAGTCAGCAATGTATTTTGTAAAGGCAGTAACCTCGTGACTGACCGACATATCAGAAGGTAGTACGAACGCCCTCACTGAATACACAGACTCAAGGTGCTGCTGAAGTGCCGCCAGTTCCTCCGGCTTGCGCGAACAGGTGACAATATCGAATTTCTGTGAGGCAAATTTCTCAACAATGGCCCTGCCAATACCCTTGGTTCCACCGGTAATAACGGCCAGTTTACTCATTGAAATTATTTTATCTTTAGGGCAAGTTAAATGTTTTCATGAAGGGATTTGGCCAGTATGTGATTTTTTTGGGTTCGCTCGTGGTGCGGCGGGAGTCGTTCAAGACGTACTACAGGCTGGTCATGGAAGAGTCTGTGCTGATTGGCGTCAAGTCAATTGGATTGGTGGCGCTGGTAGCCACATTCATCGGGGCTGTGACCACCGTTCAGACTGCCTATAATCTTGTAAGTCCGCTGATTCCACGGTACATGATCGCGAACGTTGTTCGTGAGATGACGATCCTTGAATTGGCTCCCACAATCATGGCCATCATCTATGCAGGGAAGGTAGGTTCCAGCATGGCCGGGGGGCTTGGTACCATGCGCATTACCGAACAAATTGATGCCCTGGAGGTCATGGGTATCAACTCGGCGTCCTACCTGGTGCTGCCAAAAATCATTGCCTCCTTGCTCATGTATCCACTCCTCGTCATTGTCGCTGGAGCGTGTGCTTTGTTTGGGGGCTATCTGGTCGCAACGATTTCAGGTATGGTCACCCCCACGGACTATGCCTATGGGCTTCGGTTTTATTTTGATTCCTATGCCATCACGTTCGCCCTGATCAAGTCATTTGTATTCGCCTTCCTGATTTCCTCGATCTCATCATTTAAAGGTTACTTCACCCAGGGTGGTGCCCTCGAAGTAGGCATTGCCACCACGGCAGCGGTGACGGCGAGCATCATCGCGGTATTGCTTTCAGACTATCTCCTGGCCCAACTACTTTACGTGCGGTAATGATCAAGATAAAGAATATCTCAAAATCATTCGGCGGAAAATCCGTGATCCAGGGGATTTCAGGAGAGTTTGATAAAGGCAAAACAAACCTGATCATTGGGTCCAGCGGTA
Organism: Cytophagales bacterium; assembly: GCA_043773645.1. Lineage (GTDB taxonomy): Bacteria > Bacteroidota > Bacteroidia > Cytophagales > Cyclobacteriaceae > ELB16-189. Next base: position 3,955 of record JAYVEZ010000417.1, on the reverse strand, counting down.
CGGGCAAGAGTGTACTTCTCAAGTGCATCGTAGGCCTTATCACACCTGACGAAGGCAATGTATTTTATGACCTTCGGAATTTTACAGAAGCCGACAAAGAAATGAAGGCTGAGATTCGCCGCGAAATAGGAATGCTTTTTCAGGGAGGAGCACTTTTTGATTCCAAGGATGTGGAACACAATGTCATGTTTCCGCTGGACATCCTTTCCAAAATGCATCCTGAAGAGAAACTGGACCGAGTTAACTTCTGTCTCCAACGGGTAGGACTTGAAAATGTAAATAAGAAAATGCCATCGGAGATTTCAGGCGGCATGAAGAAGCGCGTGGGCATTGCGAGGGCCATCGTCAACAATCCCAATTACCTGTTTTGTGATGAACCCAATTCAGGCCTCGATCCACAGACCTCCATCCTCATCGATGATCTGATCGGCGAGATTACACACGAATTTGATATCACCACCATCGTAGTTACCCACGACATGAATTCTGTAATGGGTATCGGGCAAAAGGTGATGTTTCTTTACAAGGGAAGAAAGCTTTGGGAAGGGTCCAACCAGGACATCATACAGTCCGGAGTAGCCGAATTGGAAGATTTTGTCTTCTCCAATAAGGTGATGCAAAGCTTAAAAAAGAAGTCATAAGTGACTGATTACAAGGTTATTCTATTTATTTTGAAGAACTTAGACTTCACTGTTGTTTTCTGGAAATCAGTCTAATCCACCAGAGGCAATTCAATATAAAAATTAGTCCCATTTCCAGGTGCAGACTCAAACCATATCCTGCCTCCTGCCTGGAGAACGATCTGCTTGGCCATGGCAAGACCAAGTCCTGATCCGGATTTTTTCGTAGTGAAATGAGGCTGGAAAACGCGTTCCCGAACTTCCTGGCCCATGCCTTTTCCATTGTCGCTGATTGCAATCAGTGCGTTCGTTGGTGCTGCCGTAACAGACAGTTTTATGCTCAGGTCATTTTGCTCTGCCTTTGCTGACTGGAGTGCATTGATGATGATATTGGAAATGGCACGGCTGAAAGACGTTGGATCCACAGAGACCGTTAGCGGCCTTTCTATTGACAGCAGGGTGACCTTCCCTTCCGTCGCGGCGCCGAACAATTCAACAACACCATGGAGGAGGTTGCCCAAGTCTATCTGCTGTGGAGACGGTGCGGGCATATTGGCAAACGTGCTGAAGGAAACGGCAATCTTGTTAAGAATTTCAACCTGCTGCAACAGGACGTCCAGGGATTTTTGTGACTTTTCTACAGACAGTGTTCCTGAACCCAACGCCAGCTCCATTTGCTGCAGCGTTAGTTTCATGGGTGTTAACGGGTTCTTGATTTCATGTGCGACCTGCTTGGCCATTTCACGCCAGGCTGTTTCTTTTTCACTCTGAGCCAATGCCCGCTTACTCTCTTCGAGGTTTTCCACCATCCGGTTATACTCCTTTACCAACATTCCAATTTCATCTGATGAGTTCCATTGAAGGGGTTTATTTTGGCCGTTCAAAGTCGTCTGCCCCAAGGTCTTGGTAATGAACCGGATTGGAAAAGTCAGGCTGCTGGAAGCCCAGAACGACAGAACCGAAAACAGCATGAACACCACCACAAAAACGATGAGAATATTTGAAAATATAAGCGATTGACTTTTTTGCAGAAACGCAGCGGATTCAAAGAATGGAAGGCCTACGATGGCCATGAGTGCACCAGATTCCGGTGACAACACCGCCGAGTATGCACAGGAGTACTGAAGTTTGCCCAGTTCTTCATTAGTCACCGTTTGGGATTCACGCTGCAAAACAATTCTCTTCCATGCTTCGCGGTTCATCAGCCTGGAAATAAGCTGGTCTTCAAATAAAACGGGCTGGGATGTGGCCCATAATTTCCCCTGAGGAGAATACACAGAAATATCCGTCTTCGAAGAGGCAGCATTTTCTTCGATCCAGGTTTCCAGAATGGTCTCGTTACCCACTTTAACGCTGTCCGAAGATATAATTCCTACTATCCGCCGGCTGATTGTATTGGACCGCTCCAGGAAGTCCTTTTTGATCGCTTCCTCATTCGACCGACCAATCAATGTGAGCGTAGTCATGCTGACTGCCAGCACGGGCAACAGAAATGCAAAGAAGACAAACAATTGGATGCGGGCCGTATAATTGAATGGAACGCCTTGCAGGTATGAAATCAAGCCCATAAAGCCTTGTCCAACAAAAAGAAGCACAAGACCAAGAACAAACCAGAAAGAAAAGTTGGTTATAAAGTAGAACCATGAATAGGTCGCCGCTGAAACAACAGCAATCGATCCCTCCGGGTCTTCTATGCCTATATGATAATACTTATTGTCAGTCATCCCCGCACCAAGTAAATCAGGGCTTTCGAGCCATTGGTTTTGAAAGTCGCGTTCGTAGTTAAAGGGACCAAAACTATTGACCAATTTTCCTTTGTTATAAACGGCGTAACTAAAGTCCCTGTTCTTGTATATCTGATTAAACCGGTTATCGACGAGCAGTTCCGGATACACATTCTCCGGGATGACCCTCTTTAATGCAAGGTCAAGTTCAATCCATCCCACGGGTCTTTGGTAGTGGATTGGCATCGTCAGGTGATAACGCTTCACCGCTGTGCCCTCGGAAGCATTGATGTATGAAATGCCAGGATATCCTGTGGGCAAAAACTGGCTCTGGTGCAGGGAGGTTGTGCTGTCGGTTTCATCAGGTACAGCATCGGATGGAAACTGACTTTCCGATCGCGTCCGCACTGATATTTCATACCGGTCAAAATAGTTGTTGAGATAGACGCGTTTAATTTTATCTGCCACGGCTGTTTTCCGCAAAAAAAGGCTGGACATTCTGGTTTGGATAAATTGATCGGCCTGAATCCGCTGGCGTGCCTGATCCAGCAGATATTCTCCCAGGACGTCCCTCTCCGTCAAAAAATCTTTCCCGAAACGGAACTGGTCATTCACCTGTCTTTCCTTGAAGAAGTTGCGAACAGCCCAGGCATTCTGAAAACTAAATATGCTGAGCGAAAATATCAGATAAATAAAAAGTTGAAATGATATTCGGAAAACACCCCGATTCATTCCTGAAATCTTCAAAACCAAGAAGAAGAAAATTGTAAGAAGGAGGTTTATCCAAAGGTTTCGCTCCGCTACATAGAACTGAATTATAAAAAGAATCGCAGCAATCAACAATCCCAACAAAAATGTGGCATTTCGATTTCCATACAGATGATTTGCCAGGGAAAAGAAGACATGCAAAAACAGAAAACTACAGACGCACCCCAGCAGTACGGAAGCAAGGGCTACGATGCCTACGGTATCGTAGGAAAGGGACTGGATGCTGTCAAGAGACAAGGTAGAATTGTGATAAATGGCTTCAATAAAATCATACGGGAAAAGCAATGCGAAAAAACAAGCCAACAGGCAGACGGTTCCCGCCATGAAACGCTGAAACCCTGTGAGTTGCAAAGCCCAATGGATGCAGCGAAATCTGCTGAAGTGCACGAACAAGTATGCGATCGGGACGAGCAAAGAAGTTGCATTGAGCCAAAGATCACCCAGGGATGCATTGAGAGACGATGAAGCAAACTTTTTGGGATCGAATATATCGGTCGGCCAGTAAAGGGCAGGTAACCCAATGGCAACCATCCCAAGTCTTATTCCCAGGAGTCCCAGGAACAACACACCAAAAGCCGCATCGTAGCCATATGCTTTACCAACCCATTGCACAAGACTCCACAATGCAATGAAGAGTGCCAAGGCGCCAGCAACAAGGAGGAGGAACGAAAGCGTACTTTCGTGTGCGTCGGATCTTTGGGGCACAATTCTGAAGAGTACCTTGCCAAATACTTTTATCTCTTCTCCTGCGTGCTTGTCTGGGCCAATGATCTGGATATCCCTGATCGGAAAAATTGAGGGTTCCCATTGTGAAGACAAGAAATTATTGATGATGGGGAAACG